>JBAXJI010000009.1:0-34200 GCA_037137935.1 Candidatus Saccharimonadota bacterium
AAAAGAGTCTACAGAGCAGTGATGGTTCAGGCAGGTGAGTCTGGAGGAATAACTCAGATAAAGCGGAGCCACAATGCACTGAGTAGCATCACGGACAGCGAGGCTCTTCTGTCTAGTAGCACCAACACTAAGCTGCTATTGACAGACTTGTTCTTAAATATCTGATATAATACTTTTTAAGATGTATGCACTAGTACTCATATTGATATTCGGATTGTTCGCGTATCGTAATTCTACTATTCGAACTGAAATAGAAAATCCACTAGCTGGTAAGGTTAGCGATAAGCTAGGTAAGCTCTGGGACATAGCGCATCAAGGTATGCGAGAAAATCGTTTCTTAAGAGCAGAGAAGGCACTTTTGACTATACTAAAGATAGACGAGCGCAATGCGGCCGCCTATAACCGACTTGGAATTTTATATGCAAAACAAAAAGAGTACAAAGATGCTATTGATTGTTTTGAGATAGCTTCTAGTATTGAAGCTACATCATCAAGCCTGCATAACTTAGGACTTATTTATTACGAAACTGAAAATTATAGTAAAGCCGCTATCGCCTTTGAACAAGCCTTAAAATACGAGGACACCATGGCCGCCCGACATATTGCTTACGCGAAAGTTCAAGAAAAACTAGGAAATATTAAGTTAATGATCCATGAATTAGTAGTAGCATCTGAGTTAGAACCTAATCAAGAAACTTACACACTTCTGCTTAAGGCCTATGAGAGCAATGATATGACCGCAGATGCTGATATAGTAAGGCACAAGCTTAGAAAAGCCACTACTTCAACAACGAGGCCTAAAAGAGTTTTACGGCCTAGACGCGTTATAGTTTAGTAGAACCGGTTTTTTAGTAGACACAGATCTGACGAGTTGCAGCGTCCGAAAGATAATTAGCAACATCTTTTTTGAGAATTCTTTTGGTAGTAGCGTTAGTTGAGGGTCCTGACCATATAGCTACGGCGCCATTTACCCAGCCGCAACGAGTAACTATGTCCTCGTAAAATGTCACAAAACCATCATAGTCAACTTTACGTTTTTTTAGAATCGTACTGCCCGCAATGTTATCTATGTGAGTTTTATATGTATATGCACCTACACCAACAAACAACAAAATAATTATAAATGTTGCCAGGCTGTGAATGTTCTTTTTGAATTTTCTCACTATTTGATTCTACCATTGTATAGTGCTTGTCGTCGATTAAAATAAACCGTTAGCGCACATCAATCTAGACGTTCATAACGCTGGGGCCTATGGCTGATGACCCTACCTTATAAGGTGTTCGCCTAATAGAACTAACTTATGTAGGAGAGATGATATTTGAATCGAAAGCAAAGAAACTGTTACGAGAGGCTACATTTTTATTGTACACAGAACTGTCTTAGTTACTAATCTTATTTAAATCATTAAACTTAATGCCATATAGGATCATTGCATAGTAAAGAGGACCAAACAAAACTAGTCCTAGTATTGCGTTACGCCAGTCTTCTTTGATAAGTCCATCGAAGAACACATTGTAGATTACATCAACTGTTATAAATATTTGAGCATAAATCATCCATAGACTTTTGTTAAGTATTTGCTTTTTCCAGGCCCACCCATATAACGCAACGAGAGAGGGAAGGCTAATAAATAGATCCATATACGTAAATACGGTAGCTTTATTATCGCTAGGAGTAGATATAATTGTTCCGATTGCTACCATGGTAAACATTATAAAATAAATTTGCCATGCTGTTTTCTTCATATAGATCAAATTATAGCAGACATATTATCAAAATAGCAGGATTGTTGGTGCGTCAGTTTCAGCTATGTGATGATGTTTGGGTTATTCACGAATCTAACGACACATATATCTGACAGAACATTTGGAAATTGTACGGCATCGTCGATTATAATAATTTTGATTTTCTATGTATCAGCGGTCTAGTATAATCGGGAAGTAGACTGATGACCGAACCTCCGAAGTATTGCGAGTGAACTCGCAACTTCGTAAGTAGGAATCATATCTGCATTAAAATCAAAACTCCTCTTGCGAGGGGCTTAACTTTTGGTGCAGGGTGTAGACTAGCGCACATTAATCTATGCGCCGAGTTCCGCCAGGTGGCGGACCGGGCATTAGACTGATGACCGAACCTCCGAAGTATTGCGATTGAACTCGCAACTTCGTAAGCTGGAATCATATCTGCACCAAAAGCAAAACCCCTCTTTTGAGGGGGTTCACTTTTGGTGCAGGGTGTAGACTAGCGCACATTAATCTATGCGCCGAGTTCCGCCAGGTGGCGGACCGGGCATTAGACTGATGACCGAACCTCCGAAGTATTGCGATTGAACTCGCAACTTCGTAAGCTGGAATCATATCTGCACCAAAAGCAAAACCCCTCTTTTGAGGGGGTTCACTTTTGGTGCAGGGTGTAGGATTCGAACCTACGAAGGCGTAAGCCAACAGATTTACAGTCTGCCGTGTTTGACCGCTTCACTAACCCTGCTAAATACTATTTTTGTAAATTGGAGCCACCTGTCGGATTTGAACCGACGACCCACGGTTTACAAAACCGTTGCTCTACCACTGAGCTAAGGTGGCGCATTAACAGACAACAGTGTAGCAAATGTTGGCCAGATTTGCTACTATAACAGGGCATAAAATTAAAATAATGCCGCGTTAGCTCAGTGGTAGAGCACTTCCATGGTAAGGAAGGGGTCCCGAGTTCAAATCTCGGACGTGGCTCCATAATTGACTATTTGTTAAATTAATGCCATTATCTTTGAATATGTTTAACCCAGAAGAAGTAGATACTTTCGCTAAAGCCGAACGATTACACAGACGTCAAGATACACTTGGGCGCATAGCTACGCGATTTATTGCAGGGGGCGCCGGACTAGGTATAATCGCTGGGAAATCAGAAATAGTATCTGGAGCTGGTTTGGCTGTTTTCGCAGTTGGAGTTCTGGCGACAGATATGTGGTTTATCACCAAGCTAGATACACTTGAACTTGATCGCGACAATAAGAAAATGATTAACAGTGTCTTGGTCGAAGCTGAAGATTTGACGCGAAATTCACATTAGCGACTTGGCAAAGACACGCTCATCTGTTACAATATTGTGAATCGTTTAAATAAATTGCATAAAGGCATAAAATAATGGCTAAAAAAGGTGATAAGAGAAAATTAGTAGGGCTTGTTTCTGAAGAAACTGGTCACCGACATTACTATACCTCTAAGAACACTCAAAATACTCCAGATAAGCTACGTCTTAAGAAGTATGATCCTATTGCGCGTAAGCACGTTTTCTACTCAGAAACCAAGAAAAGCCTTGGCCGAAACGAAGTAAAACCTCGTAAGCACTAGGATCAAGTAATTACTGAACAATTAACCCATTACAAAAAGTAGTGGGTTTTTTAAATCGAGAGGTCTAGATAGCTTACTATAGCTCCGTGTCAGGAACGCCTGCCGCATACCCTGGTTCGAGACAACCTAATCAAATAAAAGAAACACGTCGAAATACTGTATTAGCCCGCCGTGTGCTATGATGACAATGAACTTATGGCTATACACAAAAAAACAAATTCTAATTTGCAAACTATCCTCGTAAATTTTGTTAAAAACAACAAGGTTTTGAGCGTCGTATTAACTGTCCTACTGCTGGCGTTATTGGTAGGTGTAGCATTCGGAGCGTTCAATAACTCTAGCCCAACCATAGCGCCTACACCAACTCCTACTCCTACACCAATTGCTATTTCTACGCCACCCAAACAGGCAAAGCCAGACGCCACCGAGCCTACCGTCACGCCAGATACGGTTCCTGCGGTAACATATGAACCTAAAAAAACTACCACTCCGACGCCACCTCCAACACCGACCCCCACACCAGTCCCCGAACCAGCACCAACTCCAATAGAATCCCCACAAATAGTTTTATCAGACAGAACAGTTTCGGCTAGTACAGCTGGACTTACTCAGATAGATTTTACCGGTATCTACGATGCAGGATACGGATCCACGTCACCAATACCAGGAGTTTTAGACGACAGTTTCGTGCCATTGCCAATAAGTGGTAATGACTACAACTTTTTTGGTACTAACCACGGGCTAGCCAATACTATATTCTGGAATTCAAATAATGCACTCAGTTTCGGGGCAGCGTTTAGCCCTAATATAGTTAGCATAAACCACGACACAGGTCCAGCTATACTGGTTGGTAACTACGACAGACTATTATCGAGTATTCATTATACAAATACAGTAACCGCGGACAACAAATACAAAATTTACCGAATGATCGTTAAGTTTGCGGATTATTACACAGACACAAGCAACCTAGATGCAGGAATCTACCAAATTAGATTAATCAAAGAAAACGCGGGTGCAAAAAGGCAGTGGGTTGAAGCATCGATCATATCAAGCCCATCAAGCCCAGGCTATTCGAATAACCCTGCGGTCAGCTATCCATCTGGCACAAACGGTTACGGTCAACCTCAGGATTCAAGCGGTCTGACAATCGACCCTACCAAGGACTCGCCTTATGCCATTACTAGTGGGACAGCATCATCTTTTATCAATCCACCGGGATTACTCTATTCGACTGCTAGTCCAGCTGCCGGGACGAGTCTTGTATTAGAAAGCGATGAATTCGGCAATACCTGGACTTTTACCGAACACGCCTACCTAAATATCTAGATAAGCCCTACTATGACTGCCTACAGCCGCATAGTAAAATAACAAATGCATTAAATACTTTTGGCAGGGGTACGTGGAATATCTGAGTGTATACTTATCCTGTGCGCCGAGTAGGATCGGGCAGCGGACTAAATATCGAACCTTTGGTATTTGCGTTAGCTGAAGCTGCTACAGACCGTGATTCGCTTCCAGTATCTTTGCAAATAAAATAGACCTATCTTACGACAGGTCTATTTTATTTGGCAGGGCGTGCTAGTACAAGCTAGAACCCGGCTGCTATCTTAAACAACTTAGTATGTGGTATTTCCTAAAACCTAAGACCGGGGTACGTATTTTTGATATCTGCTCTAGCTTAATAGAAATTACTATATATACTGATTTATCGATATTTATTAATAACGATTCAATCACGTCTAATATTCACAAGAATTCCTTCCATATTCCATATTCTTAGAACATTCGTTATATTGCTGCATATTAGCGTCCCAGTCTTTATGCGTTTTATATAGTGTTAGAGTCATGCCAAATGTAAATATTATCAACAAGCCAATGCTCCCATAAAGTAACTTAAGATATGCTAGATTTCTCTGACCCTGCCTTTTTGAACGATAACTTAGCACACCGAATACCATAACAGCTATCAAAACAATACCTATAAGAATGGACCATATTAAAGTCCATCGTATCGTTGCACATGAAAGCCCACCTTGAATAGCGCACAGTGATCCGTTTGCGAATATCGTAAATGGTTGCTGTATTAACTTAAGCATTTACGATAATAATACTAGATTTAAACAATACTAACAAGGATACTATTAATGGCAGGGCGTTGTAAGCGAGGTAAGGACTAATTTAATAATACACTACGCTATTTGCTGACTATTGTACTACTTTTTGTGTAATAAAAACCTAAACATCCGAGGAGCTTGCTCCTACGATGTCGTTTTTAGATGAGTCTATTTTGTGGTGTTGTAACAATTTGCAGAATCATGCAGCCCGAGCAGGGGGTACTTCTATATGTGACAAAGCGTAAGCTCTGGTATTGCCAGTCCAGCTTTCGGTCGCCACAATAGGTTTGGTAGACTCAAAAAGTGATTCTGGAAGTGTGTAGACCCCAAAGGAGAGTCCTTTATGAAAGTACTGAGCTGTATCTAGTGGGTCTATCAGCGTTTTGCCGTCTGGCGAAACAAGAAATGAATGATAAAAAGACGGGTCATCTGGCCAGCCTTGTTTCTCGGCAGCTATATAAGAAAAGTCTTTGCCTAGCCTGCGTAAGGCTTCTTTTACAAAAATTGCATATTCCGTACACATAGCGTCCTTACCCGCGGCCGATAGTGGCTTGACCTTAAGACTATCCTCTCTAGAAGCATCAATTGCGTAACTTTCTAGATAAGTGCGATCTCTTTGTAACTTCATCTCTGTTACTTCTTCAGCAGTATAACTCCCGCTGTCATCTTTGCCAAAATATTCGACAGCCAGACCAGCGGCAAAGAATACCATTAGCTCCAACTCTTGTTGTTCTGGGCTTAATCTTGTTAGGGTTTCCCTCAACCGATCATATTCTGGAGCAGTAGCAACTTTTTGCTTAAAACTATTAAAGTTTTCTGGTGTAGCACTTGCTAGACTTTCTATATTATGAAAATCTGCCTCTATGCCAACTCGACTAGCCATGGGTACTACAGACATATCGCCTATGTAATCAACTTTAATACTCCCTATATTGCTTTCGTTAATTGCTAGTACTTCAACATCAACCGTTTTGCCAACGATTTCTTGGTGTTTATTGAATGGACTATTTACAGTTTCATGTTTCGCAATCTCTTGTGGCGAGGGGCTACTATTCACTTGTTGTTCTGGGGTAGGCTTCTGTTCAACCATTGAGTTAAGATTATTAGTTAGGTCCGCACGTCTTTGTTCGTCTTCACTAGTATTATCTAGAATTTTACCTTCGGTTTCTATTTTATTTTCTCCCCGGTTATTGATTATTAGAGAGCTACTGTTACTTATATTCTAGGTTATAATTGCATAATATTTTAAAATTAAACATAAGTACTTTGGCAGGGGTACGTGGAGTCGAACCACGGTCTAAGGTTTTGGAGACCTTTATACTAACCACTGTACTATACCCCTATAATACCAAACCTAGAAATAAAGTGAATAACTAACCTATTTTACCTTAAATTGTCATAAAAACGAATTTTTGCACAATCTCGTTAATCTGATATACAATATAATGACATGAGTAAACTAATACCTACCCGACCACTTCTTATAATGCTATACGGCTTTCCTGGAGCCGGGAAGACACACTTTGCTAGACAACTAACAGAACATATTAATGCTGCACACGTTCAAGCGGACAAAATCAGAAGCGAACTTTTTGACGACCCTACATTTGATAAGCAAGAAAATGCCATTGTTAAGCACCTAATGACCTATATGACAGGTGAATTCCTACAGTCAGGAGTTAGTGTTGTTTACGACGTTAACGCCATGAGATCAGCCGAAAGAAGGTCACTACGCGAACTAGCGCTTAAAGTTAAGGCCCAACCGATTCTAATTTGGCTACAAATAGACCCAGAAACAGCTTTTACGCGTTTAAACAAGCGCGACAAGCGTAAAAGCGACGATAAGTACGCTTTGCCTTACTCTCGCAATGCATTCCGTAATTATATTGTGAAGATGCAAAATCCTATTGAATCAGAAAATTATATTGTAATTAGCGGCAAGCACACCTTTAACACTCAAAAAAGTGCTGTTACCAAGAGATTGTACGAAATTGGGCTACTTAGAGCCGATAGCGTCAGTTCTGTTGTCGTTAAGCCAGGAATGGTCAACTTAGTACCTAATCCTGCTGCAGGTCGCGTGGATATGAGCAGACGTAACATTTCTATATACTAATTAGTTATGGCTCAAAAAATTATTAATGTTGAGGGTATAGGCGAAGTCCTGCTTATTAAAAACAAGGCTTCTCGGTCTATCAAGATATCGATTACGGGCGATAATGTCGTTCGGCTCAGTATGCCATCGTGGCTTCCGTATCAAACAGGCGTGAAGTTTGTTGAGTCGCGTAAAGATTGGGTGGCTGAACATCGCAGACCAAATAGACTGTATAGAGATGGTGATTTGTTCGGCAAGTCTCATCGCTTAAGAATATTTACCACAAGCGACGAAAGTATAAAAACTAGAATTTCTCAGGTCGAAATAAAGATCACGATTCCAGCCGACACAACTCCTGAATCAAGCGAGGTACAGTCAGCCATCAAAAGAGCTGCCCTACGTGCCATTAAGCAGGAAGGCGAAAAATTATTACCACAGAGATTGGCTGAACTTTCCCAGAAGCATAATTTTGAATACAAGTCAGTAGATTTCAAAAAGATGAAAGCCAGATGGGGAAGCTGCACAAATCAAAAAGATATTACACTTAACACTTTTCTTATGACCTTACCCTGGAATCTAATTGATTATGTACTTATTCACGAACTAGTCCACACAAAAGTTCTGCATCACGGAGTTCAGTTCTGGGAAGAGTTTGACAGGTGCTTGCCGAATGCAAAACAGTATAGAAAGAATCTCAAAGTTTACAGCCCACACTTTTAATTCAATCTATTTAACGGGTGAATTAACGGGTTTTATATATGGAGTTACGTGCATAACTGGTAAGCAAATATTGCGACCTTTCCAATCTACTTCAGAGAATTCATAACGAATCATTGAATATATTCCGAGCCCTATTTCTGTAATGACCATGATTGGAAAGTTGAACATGGATATAAGTTTGTAGTCAGGGTTACTTGCTTTCAGGATTAAATGATGAGTATAAAGTAGAAGCCCCATGGTTGAGGTCGTGGTTATTAAAAGAATAGGCGACAATGTTAGCAGAGCTAACAGGAACAAAACAACCGGTGCTAGTAAAAACAATACTTCAGCCATACTTAGCAGCATAACGAGCTCAATCTTTTTGTGAACTTCTGGATATCTAACACGCATAGCCCGGTCAAATTGATCATTAAAATCTTTTATGGACGACACTTCTATATTGCCATTACTGCGCAGAAAACTATAAGAATCAGTCAAAATTTCTTTACGAGCAAAGTAAGCTTCTGGCAGTACCGCTCTACTGACAGCTTCAAAATCTCCTGCTTTAGCAAGAGCTTTGCGAGTTATCATCCAGCAACTGCTAGATATGGCAGGTCTATTAGTGAATCTACGCGGCAGGGCGAATTCCCACCAGTTACGCATTGGTTGAATAGCAGAAGCCAAGAAACCGTTAAATCTCTGCCGCGGTAGAATACAAATCATTGTCTTTTTGTTGTCTAGTGCGCTAGTAATTATCGTCCTGATAGTGCTGGTACTGATATGCGTATCGACACTCAAAAATACAATATATTGCCCAGTTGCGGCCTCGCTAAGCTGTTCATAAGCTTGATTTTTTGCCAGCCAGTTATCCTGCGGTTCAGAACCATGGATAAATCTGACACCGTCTCTTGCAAAACCTTTGATAATATCTGAAGTTTTATCTTGAGAACAATCATCTAGAACAATTACTTCCAATTTTGGATAATCACTAGCAACTACAGCCGCCAGGCATGCGCTTAGGTCAACTGTTTCGTTGCGGGCAGGAATTGCAACGGTAACCGTAGGTAGATCTTTATCTGTGTAGTGACCTCTTATTGGCTTAAAGGAAGTGCTCTTCAGGGATTTTCTTGTAACTAAAAGTAGCGCCATCGCAAATATTAATTGCACCATAGAAGCCATGTCGGTAGTTATATTATTGGCTACTTCACCGCTAAAATACTTATCACCAACGAACCAAACCGCATAAAGTATAATTTGTGACGATATTAATGAAATACTGGTTCGTAGTACTACTCTCCGAAGATAACTCTCATGTAATCTTTGTTCAGTAACCCTTATTAAGCTCGTAAGCCTAAACAGACTAGCGATGAAAAGTACTATCATTATTAAATTAAAATTATCGACGAGAATCATACCGCTAGAAAAGGCGGTCAGAAATATTGATACTAATAAAATCCAGAATCTATATCTCCAAAAGAGAGAAGTAACCATCAATAATTCTAGTACCGCTCCAATAATAAATAGCTTAAGCATTTGATACTTACTATAACGGATTGACCCCAGCTTGACCAATCAAACAGAATAAGGTAGTATTGACTCTGAACAGAAGCCTACTACATATATAGTAGGTTTTTTAATTGAACTAGGGCTATAAAGGGGTAAAAATGGCAGACAAGCCGAAGAAGAAGCGAATCTTAAAGAACAAGACCGAAACTGTACGACAAAAAGCACAGGCTGTCTCTGACGCACCAGTAAAAAAGCGTCATATTAGACGAACCGCCACAAAAATCACCACACCTATCAAAGCAGTTCATCGCTTTGGTAAAAAAGAATACTACTTGCCAATGCCAGACAATAAATTTGGCCGATTCATGAACAAAAAGCGCTACATTATCCCTCGATATCTGCGCGAATCATGGCAGGAAGTTAAACAAGTTACTTGGCCTGACCGTAAGGAAACCACCAAGCTAACACTAGCCGTTTTTACATTCGCTATTATATTCGGAATTCTAGTAGCAGTAGTCGACTATGGATTAGACATAATATTTAGAAAAACAATTCTTAAGTAAACATTAACCGGAAATATAAGGAGACAAATCGATGACAAAGAGATACGACACTACAAGATTATGGTACGCAATTCATACCTATAGCGGTTATGAAGAAAAGGTAGCCGAAAGCATCAGACAGAGAGCTGAAAGTCTTGATATGAAAGATAAGATTTTTCAGGTTCTAGTACCAAAAGAAAAAATGATCGAAATCAAGAACGGTAAACGCAAAGTCGTTGAAAAGCGAATTTTCCAAGGTTATGTACTAGTCGAGATGAAATTAACAGAAGATGCTTGGTACATTGTGCGCAATACTCCAAGCGTAACTGGATTCGTTGGTAGCGGTACAGAACCGACTCCTATAGATAACGATGAAATGGAAAAGATTCAGAAGCGAATGGGCATCGAACAGCCTAAGTTCAAAATGGACTACAACATTGGTGACGTGGTTAACATTACTGACGGTCCATTTAAGGGCTTTGACGGAGCTATTAACGAGATTGATCACGCTAAGGGCAAGCTAAAAGTCTTGGTTAACATGTTTGGCCGCGAAACTCCTGTAGAACTAGACAGTCTACAAGTTAAAAAGACCTAAGTGTTAGTTTTTACGACTCTTTAGAACTCTCAGCAATATTAAACGATAAGCGTACCGCTAGACAACAGGGGTAGATTGTAGTACTATATAATCTAAGTTACGCACGAATAGCACGAGGAGCTTCAAACCTCTGCTCAAAGAAAGAGAATATAGATCATGGCAAAGAAAATTACAGCTAGTTTAAAGTTAAAAATTCCTGCAGGCAAAGCAACTGCTGCACCTCCAGTAGGTAGCACACTTGGTCAGTACGGTGTTAACATGATGGATTTTATCAATCCTTTCAACGAACAAACTCGAGACTTGGGTAACGTAACAGTTACTGCTCATATATCAGTATACGAAGATCGTACAATGTCTTTTAGAATCGTCACACAACCAACTGATGACATGATACGAGCCAAATTAGGTATCGAAAAGGGTTCTGGAAAGCCAAACAGCGAAAAGATAGCTAAACAGCTAACACAGACACAACTAAGAGAAATTGCTGAAGCTAAAGCACTAGACATGAACACAGACGACATTGATGCAGTAGCTAAAATGGTAGCTGGTACTGCACGGAGTATGGGCGTCGTAGTAGAAGCCTAGGTATGGGCGAAGATTCGAGATTTGAAGGTTATCAAGTAACGAATCCGAATTTAGACATTGAGAAGAAAAGATTAGATCCTTTTGACAGAAAGCCAGAGGACGTTGATTTTCGTTTGCCTGGAAATTACTACTTAGTCATACATCCCGTCAACACAGAAGAAATCAACAATTCTGATGAAAACCAAAACCCTACTAATAACCAATCTTAAATACGCTTCAGCAGTTGATTTTGCCCCTGTAATGTGTTATATTTAGTTATCAAATTAATTTTGTGGGAGGCCTAAGTAAGCCGTTAACACCACGAAGGAGTCATTATGGCTGAAGCCAAAAAAGTTGCTAAGGCAACAACTACTAAAACTAAAAAATCCGTTGCAGACGAAGTAGTAGCAGTTACAGCAGAAGCTGTAGTAGCGCCTATTGTAGAAGAAAAAGTAGCTAAAGCAGGCAAGCGCAGTCTTAAGGCCGTCAAAGAAGCCGAAGCTGTAGTAGCCAAAGAAGAACGCAAACTAAAAGCTGAAGTTAATGCTGAAGCTCCTGCTCATCACCAGAAACCTACTCGTTCAATTCTAGAACGCAGAGGCAAGAATTATCGCAAAGCTAACGAACTAGTCGAAAAGAAGAAAGTTTACGAACTTAAAGAAGCTCTTGATCTAGCTATTAAAACTAGCCCAGTAAAATTTGATGCAAGCGTGGAAATGCACATAAATTTGGCTGTTGATCCTCGCCAAGCTGACCAAAACATTCGTGGCAGCATTGCACTACCAGCCGGTACAGGCAAGACTGTACGTATCGTTGTATTGGCAGATGCTAAGGACGCTGACGCAGCTATTAAAGCTGGTGCCGATAAAGCAGGTAGCGACGATATCTTTGCAGCACTTGATAAAGGTATAATTGATTTCGATATTCTAATTTGTACACCAGCTATGATGCCAAAACTTGGTAAGTATGCACGTGTACTAGGGCCAAAAGGCTTAATGCCTAACCCTAAGAGCGGCACTGTTACACCAGATGTAGCAAAAGCTGTTAGTGAAGCAAAAGCCGGTAAAGTAGAGTTCCGTGTTGATAGCACAGGAATAGTTCACTTGGCTGTCGGTAAAGTAAGCTTTGGCGTTGAAAAGCTAGAACAAAATGCGTCAGCAGTACTAGCTACTATTCGTTCTGCAAAACCACTTTCTCTTAAAGGTGGCACCTTCATCAAATCTGTACACTTGACCACAACTATGGGTCCAAGTATCAAGATTTCTTTTAACTAAGACGATGTATCTACAATTAGTTTCCGTACATACGGTCTTACTGATAATATAATCCTATGATTATAATCGGAATGACCGGTCCTATAAGCCACGGGAAGACAACTTTTGCCGATGCAATCGAAAAGATCGAACCATCTACAATACACTTTGAATCGAGTTTAATTATTGCTGAAGTGATTAACGCGCTTCACGCCTCTACCGACAAAATACCATCACCCTATGATGTTGATAGTATCAACGAGTGGCTTAAGCCGCTACCATCTATTCTGCTTGAAGTGCTTGGTGTGAAATGCAATATCGAACAAATACGTATCAGCCAATCCGATGCCGATAAACATCCAATTGAGTACGACAAACTCATGTTGCATATTGAAGGTTTACAAAGAGATCCTAGCCTAATAAGCAAAGCTATTGATTCTGACAACAAAGAATCATTTCGCGCAATTCTACAGTGGGTTGGTGGCTATCTAGTTAAAAAAGTTAGCTCCGACATTTGGTACGATGAAATTATTAAAAGAGCCCACAAAGCCGAACAAGATGGATTTAATGTATGCATTATTGGGGGATTACGATTTCCTAGCGATGCGAAAATCGTACATCAAGCCGGTGGAATTATCATCAAGGTATACCGCCCTGATCATTTACAGTACGACATACTTGACCCAACCGAACGTGAACGAGATAACATCGCCTGCGACTCAACAATAATGAGCAACGGAACAATTGAAGATATGAACTTATGTGCCGTCCAAGTGCTAGACGACATAAAGAACGAAAAGCTAGAAAAGATATATCAAACAATTCGCTACCGAGTAAATCAATAACATATTAAACTTAAGAACTTAACATTAGGAGTGTCATGGTATCTATAATCGCAGCATATACGAATAATCGAGTTCTCGGCATGGAGGGTGACTTGCCTTGGGATTTACCGATTGACCGAGACAGATTTACTAAAATAACAGATGGTTCGACCGTTATAATGGGCCGCAAAACTTACGAATCGATAGCAAAAAACTCGTCCAAGCCGCTGAGCAACAGAAGAAATATTGTAATTTCACGGACGCTTACAAAAGTTATAGACGGATTTGAACTGACTGATACATTGGATAAAGCTTTTAAAATGTCTAACTCATCTAGTAGTGAAGAGGAAGTGTTTGTTATTGGTGGAGGTAATCTATTCGACTATGCTCTTCGAAATAATTTAGTAGACGAAATGTATCTAACAGAAATTGATGCTGATATTAAAGGCGACGCCTACTTTCCAGAATTTGATAAAACAAAATGGATCGAAGTATCTCGAAAGTCTGTACCAAAAAATTCACAGAATAATTATGACATTTCGTTTGTAGTGCTGATAAAAATAACTAGCGCAAGCACTAAGATAGATTTATAACTCGAATCTATTTATATCTCTCAAGCCTACATATTGATAAATAAAAGGTTGTAATATTGCATTGAGCTACTTGCGCATATGTCAAATTGTTTCGTACAATATATTGTACTTAATGACGATAAACTCTGGAGGGTAACTTGGGCGTTTACAGCAATATTCAGATCAACAAAGCGATTGAGGACAAACACATTGTTTGCGTACCGTTCAACCCGAAGCATGTCAGCCATGCTAGTCTTGATGTAACATTGGGACATTATTATTATCGTATCGAAAAGATGAACGAGAGGACTATCTATAATCCTTTTGATGCTGAAGATGTTGAAAGATATTTTGAAGGCCCTTTTAAGGCTATGCCGCACGAACAATGGTGCAAACTGAACGGATTTGCGCCTTTAGTAGGAATACCACCAGAACATCCAGTAATTGCCATCAAACCTGGCGAGAGAATTTTGGCTCACACGCACGAATTTTTTGGCATTAAACCACCAGGAGCTTATGACCTTAGAGCTCGGTCATCTTGGGCTCGCAATGGTGTTGCTGTCTGTTTTGACGCAGGTTGGGTTGATCCTGGCTACATTAATAGATTAACTCTTGAGATCTACAATCTTAATAGCAGAGAAACAGTCGTTTTGCCTGTTGGCGAAAGAATTGCTCAAGCTGTATTCCACGAAACTGGTGATGTTGAAGGCAACTATGGCGAAGGCAGAGACAGCAGCTTTAGCGGTAAATACCAAACCGGTACCGATATCGACACTATTATTAAAACTTGGTCACCAGACATGATGCTACCGAAAGCCTATTTAGACAAAAGAACAATGCCTGTCAAAATTGAAGGTTCGATTTATGACTGAAAACAAATCATGAAAAGAGGCAAATACATCGTTCTAGAAGGAGCTGAAGGCGTCGGCAAGACAACTCAGCTTAAAATCTTAGCCAAGTATTTGCAGTCAACAGGAATAGCGGTACGGTTACTGCGTGAACCTGATAGTCAAAGCGACTTAACAGCAAGAACTATTCGACACCTCACCCAAAGTCCTCAATATCCAATGAACACTCGAACCGAGGTGTTGCTATATAACGCAGCCAGGGCTCAATCCTTGCAGGTTATTAAAGAAAGCATCGAACAAGGCGTTACTTGTCTAGTAGACAGAAGCTACCTGACAACTCTCGCTGTTCAGTATTACGGAAGAGGCGATGTGCCAGAATATGACACCATTAATAATATTATTTCTTTTGCGGTCGGAGACATGGAGCCAGATCTTACTGTTATCCTGGATGCTCCAGTTGAACATTTACTAAAAAGAGCAAAGACTCGCGGCCAGGGTGAAAGATTCGATAATTTAGACGAAAATTTTCTTGAGAAAGTACGAGCAGGATACTTATTAGAAGCAAAAAATCGTAATCTGCCTGTTGTTTCTGCGATTGGTGAACCGTTAGAGGTCTTTAAGCAGGTATGGGAGCACGTCGCAAAATCTCTAGCTACAAGATCAAAGCCTGTAATAGAATCAGCAGCCACTGAACCTAGCAATATTGCCGAACTTGTTCGTAAAGACGCAAATGGTCAGTACACTATAACTAATGGCGGAAAATCAGAACTGGCTAAATATGTTACAGAAACTGAAGGTGATGTTTATGCTTTTACGCAAGAACTTAGCCCATTAACCATTGCCGCTGCTATGGCGCGACTTAGCCGTCGTGCTGACGATATGCGAATAACGCTATTGGACGAATTTGCCGGCCAAGCAGGCAAAGACGAAAAGCTCTTACAGAGAGTTATTACAGCCTATGGTGATGACTCCGTCCAGCAATTAGTAGGAATGCACCTTGTAGTTGAGGGAGCATCTAACTTGCTTACAAAAAAACTGGAGTGGGGCAGACTAGCTGCTTATCTAGAACAATCTACCAGATATATTTACTTTGACCAAAAAGATGCTGATGGAAATTACAGGTACTTTACGCCAAAAGACTTAGATTCCGAAACTAAGGCTAAATATACTGAGGCAATGGACCAAATTTTTGATAGATATTCTATGATGGTCCGTGAACTTAGTGACTATATTAGACGAAATTCGAAAGTACCAAAAGCCGAACAAGACACAGCCTGGCTTGGCGCAACTAGAGCACAAGCTTGTGATGCAATTCGAGGCGTATTACCCGTAGCGACCAAATCTACTGTTGGAATCTTTGCATCCGGCCAAGCACTAGAAAGCTTAATAATGCATTTGCTAAGCGATGAACTGCCTGAAGCACGCGATACAGGACAAAAAATTCTTGATGAATCGCGAAAAGTTATGCCGGCATTTCTGGAAAGGGCCGACAAACCTGAGCGTGGAGGCGCAATGATTGCCTATCGCTCAAATACCTATAAGGCTATGGAAAGTATCGCAAAAAAGAATCTGCAGGACTCCTATGGCCAATATGAAGAACCGGTGCGACTGGCAAATGTCTGGCCTCGCAATGAACTCGATCTTTTACCAGATATGCTATACGAACACAGCAGCTTATCTTTAGAAGAAATACGACGAGTAGTAGATGGTTGGTCATATGATAAACGAGAAAAAGTTTTCAAGTCATATATTGGCGAAAGACTTAACAGACGACACAAGCCTGGACGAGCTATAGAAAAGGCCCATTATAGTTGGGATTTAGTTTGTGATTATGGCATATTCCGTGACTTACAACGACACCGCATGGTGGACGATTTGCAATGGCAAGCCCTTACACCTCGTTACGGATATGATGTGCCAGAACTTGTAGAAGAAGCTGGGCTGAGTGACCAATACGAAGAATGTTTTGATATTAGCGTCGGGTTACATAGCGAGATGCAATCAGCAAAATTTGAATTAGAATCACAATACGCCACACTATTCGGACATCGAATGCGCTGGAAAATCACCTATAATGCCAGACAAGCTTTCCACTTTCATGAGCTACGAACAACACCACAAGGACATCCAGGGTATCGTAAACTCGTAAAACAAATGCATGATAAATTATGCGAAGTTCACCCATTAATTGGCGAAGCTATGAAGTTTGTAAACACAGACGAGGACCCAGAACTTACGCGTCTAGCGGCAGAAAGATACACTCAGTTTAAACTGTCTCAGATGTAAATCGGCGCCTAAACTTCGGGGTGAGTAATTTCAAAAACTGCTATTCGACCGATGCTCTTTGGAATATACGGATAAATCTCAATAGCTGCGGCGTGTGCTTTCTCGCCAGGATTAATAAGGCTACCAGACAAACTTGATCCAGTCTCGGGATTACTTATCCATTCAACAGGATTTTTGCCTAATCGTTCAAAGCTAAGGGGCCCAACAGTCAAATCAAAATGGTGAGCCGTAGAAGTGGCGCCAACTATAAATCCGTCCAACGTAGGAGTTTCTTTACCTAGTGGTGCTTTAAAAATAAATGGCCTAATAGTCGTCTTTTCTTCATCTATATAATTTGGCACAATAGTGCCGTTAAGAATATTAATTGCTCTTATGCCGAGGTCACTACCTTTAATCGTCTTTGGGTCAGTTTTAAGCAAATCATCGTAGGCATGACGTGCCGCCTCAACATCGCTCATGAGTTCTATATGGTTTAATCGTTGTCTAATTGTTTCGCTCATAGTAAATCAGTAATTTTTGTGGTTTTTTATTGACCGAACATTATTATACTACTTTTGATGTATTTGTAAAGTATATGGTTGTTATGGTAATTTTCGTAACAAAATATAGGTTAAAATTATTTTGACATTAGATTACTAATCGTTTAGTATAAATATTAATGAAAACCCAGACCCAACTAGTAGCACTCAACCTCAGTCTTCCGCGGCTGTGCCCTGAGATAGTTGGGGCCGCGTTTAGTCGATAAGACATAACGCCAAGGTACAGCCCAGCAACAAGAGCCCTAACAAAAGTTAGAGCTTTTTAAATTAAATAGAATGGAATTATTGATGAGACGAGAAACAGAACAGTACTTTAGACGAGCAATTTCAAGCGGCGACAATGGTGCTTCTGAGCAAATTAAAATGTCACACCCAGGTAAGGCTAATGGAATTAGACGCACTATGGGTGCTATTGCTGCACAAATTATTCGTTCTGAAGAGGGTTTGCCTTTACCGGATTTTATAAGGCAAGAACCATCAGCTGTTAATTCGTTTCCTGACACAACATTCGACACAACAACGGAAGATGGAACAAGATAATGGAAAAGAACATAGAAAATTTTGATATTAACAGCCCAGAAACAACTAATGAACGCATAGCTAAATTGCACAGACAAGGTCGCTTATTCCCAGCTCCACCAGACACTGCCTATTTTGGAGGCCGTCCCGCGGGAATCGTTGGAATAAGTGGTACTGAAGTAGAAATGGTATTTGTCGGCCTAGACAAAGACGACGAAAACAAATAGTTATTCATTCGTACGCTAATCACAGACACAACTATCCAAAGACCATAAATATTTGGTCAGATTAAATGCAAATTAAATAGTAGAAATAATTTCTAAAAGGAGGAGAACATGAACAGGGAATATTCCCACTACGGATACGAAGATGATCCACACTCGATACCAGACGAAAACGATGAATTGAATGACCCTAACGGGATTGGCACATTTATTCCTGAAGTTGATGGTTTTGATAGTACAAGAAAAATTGATGCGACCTTTCTTATGCCACAGATAGATGAGATATACAACTATCCAACGCAGATTTACGGCGACTCGTTTCCTAGGGGTTACGAGGATTAAATTTGCCCGATATGTGGTTGACTTAATCTGTTAAATAGACTAGAATAATTCTGTTACCAAAGACAGTAGCGGTGAGTCCTAACAGACAAACGTAAAAATGCTACCGAGGTCAGAATTTATTCTCTTCGAAATTATTAGTCTTTGATGTAAATCGTCGAAGACTTTTTATTTTCGGTAACAAACAGTCCTCAATGGTCGATGGCTGTTAATAACAACAAAAGGAAACATTATCTATGGCGCTAAGTAGAATCAAGAAGAACGAAGTACTCGACGAAGTCAGTAACTTACTCGATGCTTCAAAACTTACTGTACTTGCAGCATATGCCGGTACGAGCGTGAAAGAGCTACAAGAGTTGCGAAAATCAGCTCGTGAAAACTCGACTCACGTTAGAGTCATCAAAAACCGTTTGGTCATTAAGGCACTACAAAACAACGAACGCTTCAAAGCAGTTGACACTAGCGCACTAAAAGGCCAGATACTATACGCCTTCAACAGCGAAGACGAAGTAGCTTCAGCACAAGTTTTGGCAAAGTTTGCTAAAACCGCTCCAACTCTTCAATTCGTAGGTGGTATCAGTAGCGAAGGTGCTTTTATTAGCGCCGACGACGTAAAAGCCCTAGCATTATTGCCAGGCAAAAATCAGCTTATTGCTGAAGTACTGGCAACACTTTCATCTCCGTTAGACGGAGTTATGAACGGTTTGTCAGGCAACTTACACGCACTACTCGATGGAGTAGAAGCTAAGGCAAAAGCCTAATTAATTTAAGAAAGGATCTATCATGGCAGATTTAAAGAAGATTGCAGAACAGCTAACAGGCTTGACTGTACTAGAAGTTAACGAACTTAAGACTATCCTTAAGGATGAATACGGTATCGAACCAGCTGCAGCAGCAGTTGCAATGGCCGGTCCAGCTGGCGGCGGCGACGCTGCTCCTGCTGAAGACGCTAAAAGTGAATACAACGTCGTTCTAAAAGACGCTGGTGCACAGAAGGTCGCTATCATCAAAGCTGTTAAGGACATCACAGGCCTAGGTCTTGGTGAAGCTAAAGCTCTAGTTGATGGTGCTCCAAAAACTATCTTAGAAAACGCTAAGAAAGATGACGCTGAAGCAGCCAAGAAAACTCTTGAAGACGCTGGCGCAACTGTCGAACTAGTCTAATTACTATATTCTGACAACAAATAGAGCTCTGTCCCTTGGACAGGGCCCTATTTTTTTAACGATCTTTTAATTATAGTTGTCCACAGAATTATTTTAATTTTTTGACTTGACGAACGAACCGTGGTACGTTAAAGCTAATATTGGAGCAAAAATAGACAGGATGCGCTGGAGCAAATTATGGCCGACTTCCCAGAGAAACAAGTAAAAAGACTAAGAACCCTCATTCAAGAGGCAGAAACAAGCCTAGCTGCCGCTAAAGAGCTTCTAGTTAGCATTGTTGGCGAAGATCCTACAGTAACTGCGTCATTGACCGACGATAACCTAGGTAAAATCATCGAAGGTGTATTTGATGGTCAAATTATGGTTGGCTCTGACGGCAAAACTTATCCTGTTCCAGCAAACTACGCTTCTAAATCAAAATTAGTCCAAGGCGACATACTAAAACTTACAATTGCAGACGACGGCGCCTTTATGTACAAGCAGATTGGGCCGATACCTCGGAAACAGATTGTGGGTATGCTTGAGCTAAAAGACGGCCACTACTTTGTAAATGTCGGTGAAAGAGCTTACCGCGTACTACTTGCAAGCGTTACTTACTTCAAGGCTAAACCTGGCGACCAAGTCAGCGTCAACGTACCAGAAGACGACGACCATACTGAATGGGCTGCACTAGAAGCAGCTCTTTAGTACGCATATATTGTTAAATCAATATTTTCATTGTATAATAATATTATGACTCAAGAAAATAATGAGAAGCTACACAGACTTCAGTCAAATCATAATGACTGGGATGATATTAAAGATGAAGACTTATCTAGGTTGCAAAGAATTGCTAAAAAGTCTCATGGAATAATAACGGCAGCTAATGCCATTACCATCGCAGGAACAGTTGCTGTCATAAATGGCCTTAGCGATTTTGCTGATGGACGCAAAGTAGAAGGCACAGCCAAAGTACTAGTTGGCAGATTAGGCGACATTGCGGACGGCGCAGTAGCTGACAAAACAAAAACAAAAGGTAGATTTGGTAGAGATCTTGATCCTACGGTTGATAAATTACAGCTTGCTGCCGGTCTCGTAATACTTACCGGTGCGGATGTTCTACCAATTGCAGCAACTGTCGCAGTAGCCGCCCCAAACATCATAGGCTCAATTGGTTCTATTGCAGCAAGAAAACACGGCGTAGAAGTCAATCCATCTGCGTCAGGAAAACACGGCGCAGCGGCTGTGTGGATTGGCGTTGGAGCTTTCATGCTCAAGAACGCCATCGAGAAACATTCACCCGGTTTGGTAGATTCTGGCCTGGAAGCTATTGGCTGGGCAGGCACTGTAGGAGGTGCAGCATTATCATTACCAGCAGCGGTTGAATACTCAAAAGCTGGATTCAGTGAAAATCTAGATAAGTAATCACTACCGCGCCGCTAATATACGTTGTAAAAACGAACTCACGCAGATTACTGCTGATAGCTTATAATTGTACTACTAACTAAGTGGAGGGTTTCGGCGACTGAACATATTGTCAGTTTATGAAAATTACTAATGGCTCAGGCTTTATACAGAAAATACCGTCCTAAAAAGCTAAGTGATGTTGTCGGACAAGAACATATCACCAGTACTCTAGATAACGCCCTTAAAAGCGGTAAATTAAGCCACGCATACTTATTTACAGGCCCTCATGGTGTAGGCAAAACATCTATAGCTCGCATACTAGCCCATGAAGTTAATGGCCTTAAATATGACGACGAGTCTAGTCACTTAGACATTATCGAGATTGATGCCGCCAGTAACCGCCGAATTGACGAAATAAGAGATATTCGCGACAAAGTACATATCAGCCCAACATCCGCCAAGTACAAAGTTTATATAATTGACGAAGTTCATATGTTAACCAGAGAAGCTTTTAACGCGCTATTAAAAACTCTCGAGGAACCCCCAGCTCACGTTATTTTTATCTTAGCAACTACTGAAGTACACAAACTTCCTGAAACAATTATCAGCAGAACTCAACGCTACTCATTTAAACCAATCGAAATTAGTAGCGCCATTAAGCAGCTTGCCCTAATATCTCAAAAAGAAGGAATCGATGCTGACGAAGAGGCCCTAAGACTGATAGCAGAACAGGGCGATGGCAGTTTTCGTGACAGCATTAGCCTTCTCGATCAATCACGTCACACTGGCAAATTAACTTCTGACGATGTGCGAAGAATTCTTGGCATTGCTCCTGATGTTTTTATAAACAAAATCATAGAAATTATAAATACTGGCACAGCGATTGAAATAATTAAGGTTCTACAGGAATTAAAAGATTTGGGATACCAACCAACTAGTATCGCCAAACAAATTTCAGAAAAACTTAGAGAAGCTATAATAAACGACTCTTCGCAAATGAGTGCGAATGATTCTCTAGCACTATTATCTAAATTACTCCAAGTCCCTACCTACAATAATCCTGAACAATATCTAGAAATTACGCTGTTAGGCGTGGTTCTGGGTAACAATGAGCAAACAATTGCTAAACCTATAAAAGCAGCAGCTATAGCCTCACCAAGCCCTGTCCTTAAGATCGAAACTATTGCTCCAGAAATTACTGAACACATAAAACAAACCGAACCAGCACCAAAAGCAGTAAAAGTAACCAAGCCAGTCAAAAAACCAGAACTAGAAAAAATCGTTAAAATTACACCTGACGATACGAACTTCGTGGAAGTCATATGGCCGACGGTTCTACACGAGCTCAAAACTCGGCATAGCACACTATACGGAGTTCTTAGAATGTCTACCGCGAGTTTTGGAGAACAGACACTTACACTTCTATTCCGATTTCCATTTCATCAAAAACAGATGAAGGATTCCAAAAATCACAAGAAACTTTATGATATCATTAGCGAAAAGATCGATACCCCAATAACTATTATCTACGAAATGGGTCAAAAAGGTGAGATGGAAGAGCCAGCTGCAATAAAAGAAACTGCAGCACCAGCTAAAGACACGAATATTGATACCGTAAGCAATATTTTTGCTGGCGCCGAAGTGCTAGAATCATAAATATAATAAGGTGTTGAACGAATAATGGATCCAAAAGCTGCAAACATTCCACCTCAAAACCTCGATGCCGAGGCTAGTTTGCTTGGAGCTATATTAATTGACAGTGACGCAATCGTAAAAATCGCTGACAGTATATTTAGCGGAGACTTCTACGACCCTAAGCACCAAAGAATTTACGAAGCGATAAGTCAATTATACGAAAAACACAGCCCGATTGACGTGCTGACATTAGCTGATCAATTACGAAATGCTGATTTTTTAGACTTCGTTGGGGGAGCAGCATTTCTCACAGAACTCACCAACTATGTTCCGACAGCGTCGCATGTCGAAAAATACGCAGAAATTGTCTCTCAAAAATCCTTAAGACGCCGTTTAATCAAAGCATCACAAGAAATCATCACGCTAGGCTACGACGAAGGTCATGATTTGCAGCAACTGATAGAAGGCGCCGAAACAAGTTTATTTGAGGTAAGTCAGCAGCACGTCAAACAAGACATTACTAGCCTAGAGACTATACTTGGCGAAAGTTTTGATAGGCTCGACGAGTTACATAAAGACAAGGGCAAGATTCGCGGCGTACCAACAGGGTACAAAGACCTAGACAATATATTGGCTGGATTACAGCGCTCAGATCTATTTATACTTGCTGCTAGACCATCAATGGGTAAGACTGCATTAGCACTTAACTTTGCTCACAACATAGCCCTTCAGTCAAAGGAAGTTGTATTACTTTTTAGTCTTGAGATGAGTAAAGAGCAGCTAGTTGATCGTATGTTAGCTATGGAGTCCGGCGTTGATGCCTGGGCACTTAGAACAGGAAATCTAACGGACTCAGACTTTGAAAAAATTGGCCACGCTATGGGCACATTGTCTGAAGCACCTATTTATATTGACGATACCCCTAGTATTTCAATTAGTGAACTTCGTACTAAAGCTCGCAGGGAAGCGCATCAACACAAACTAGGCTTAATTATCGTGGACTATTTGCAGCTTATGAGTGGTGGTGGAAGATTTGGCGGTGAAGGAAACCGCGTACAAGAAATTTCTGAAATATCACGTGGTCTTAAGGGTGTAGCTCGAGAACTAGACGTTCCTATAATTGCACTGAGTCAGCTAAGTCGTTCAGTTGAGAGCCGAACTCCTCAAATACCACAATTATCTGACCTCCGTGAATCTGGTTCAATTGAGCAAGATGCGGACGTTGTGGCCTTTATCTACAGAGAGGACTACTATAACCCTCAATCTGAGCGCAAAAACATCACAGACATTCTTATCAAAAAGCATCGTAACGGCCCAACAGGCGGAGTTGAACTTTACTTCGACAAAGATAAACAACGATTCCGTAGCCTAGACACCAAACACAGCCAACCATTCAGCGAATAATGCTAGCAATTATCGTTAATGCTAATATTCATATATAATTGTATTTAACTATTATGAACATCAAGACAGTGCGTACAAATATTGAAATCTACTGGAAAGACACCATCTATTGGTTGGCTGGCCTTACTACATTTGTCGCTATTTTGGGATATCACATTAGTACACTACTTACTGGGGCGACGCCTAAAGAAATCGCAACCGTAACATCTGTACGGAGCTTAAAGACACTTAGCCTAGACCCGACATTTATCGTTTACAAGGCAGCTCAACAGTTCATGAATTTGTTTTCTGCCAACACTGTTCATAACACTAGACTAATCAGCACGGCCTTTGCAGTAGTAACAATGCTTCTTTTCTATTATGTGTTAAGGCATTGGCAAGGTACCAAAATTGCTATTCTAGGAACCATTATGCTGGTTACTTCCAGTTGGTTTTTGACCTATGCAAGAATGGCTACGCCTGACATAACCTATATTTTGCTAATAGTAATGAGTTTCGCTTACGTCATATGGGCCAAAAACTCTATGCATGAATCTCGAACTATTATTGCCGGCGGACTTTTGACTGTAGCGTTAATCTATACGCCAGGCTTAATATGGTTCATCGTATTGCCTGCAATATGGCAAAGAAAGTTAATAAGCCAACTGATCTTCAAATCTTCTAAATCGGCTATTGCGGCCTTAACATTGACTATCATACTTCTTCTACCACTTGGCTATTCGATATTTAGTCAACCATCGATTATCAACACTTTTCTAGCCTTTCCAACCAACCTATCAGCACTACCTATGCATTTTATCCAAAACATAATTAATATATTTCGTTCCTTAACTTTCGGGTATCAAAAAGATGCCACCCTTGGATTAATAAACGAACCGGTTATAGATATATTTACTTGTGCTATGTTTATTCTCGGCCTATTTGATTGTTATACAGAGCGCGGACTAGATAGAACTAAAATGGTCATTGGGTTTTTTGTCGTCAGCATAGTGTTAGTATCTCTGGGAGGAGCTGTCGGTAACGCAATACTTCTACCATTTATTTATTTATTGGCCAGCATTGGCATTGGACGAATGCTAGGGAATTGGTTTATAGTCTTTCCGCGCAACCCAGTAGCTAGAAATATTGGGCTTGGTCTAATTATCGGAATTATTACACTTGTAGGCTACTATCACATTACGAGATATTTTGTTGCCTGGCCAAACTCTCCAGAAACAATAAGTGCACTCAAGAAATTTGAATAGAAAAAAGCCATAGGGGTGTAGATTGAATCGAAACTACTATATAATATAAGTACTAAATAAGGAGGCAACATGAGCCGTTTTGATCAAGCAAAGATGCTAATACAAGTTAAAAAAGCCCAGAAAGAATTGCAAAAGGCTGTTTTAGTAGTGGAAAAAGGCGATGGAGCTGTGCGTATCGAGATTACTGGTGAACAAAAAATCAAGAAACTTCATATCGATAAAGATTCTGTTGATCTTGATGATATAGGCCAATTAGAACGATGGATTGAAGACGCCATAAGAGAAGCAATTGCAGAAAGCCAGAAGTTGGCAGCCGAAAAAATGCAACCATTTATGGGCGCATTGGCCGACCTAGGACTATAGTATCGTGCAGATTTTGCCTCCAACCTTACTCGACTTAGTCGATGCGCTAGGGTCATTACCTGGAGTAGGTCCTCGTACCGCAGAAAGATACGCTTACTATTTACTCAAAAGAGATCCTGCTATTGCCGACAAGCTAGGTTTAGCTCTGGGCAATCTACATCAAGGAATTGGACAATGTAGCGTAACTTTTGCATTGATAGAAAAAGGCAAGGAAGTCTCCGACCTATATACCGACCCTAAAAGAGACAAGCAGCTAGTTGCTGTAGTCGCTGAACCGTTTGACATTGTATCTCTAGAAAAGACAAACCTTTTTAATGGCACTTACCATGTTCTTGGGGGTCTAGTGAGTCCAATCGACAACGTTGGCCCTGATCAACTACGAATTTCCGAACTCATAGCACGCATTGATGCCGATGATGTAAAAGAGATTATTCTAGCCACAAATGCCAGCGTAGAAGGTGAATCTACAGCACTATACATCCAGCAGCAACTAGGTAAGCGAGACGTCAAGATTAGTAGACTTGCCAGAGGAATTCCTATTGGAGTTGATTTAGAATACGCCGACCAAATCACACTAGGAAGAGCCCTTGAGGGTCGCACCGAACTTCAATAAGCCTATTATTATAAATTACAGCCTGTCACGCGCAGACAATAAGCTATATAATACAGTCCAATATGACAGATGAAATCAAACAAATTGACCATTTAGTTAAAGACGCAAAGACAGTCGTTATTATTCAGGCCGATAACCCGGACGGAGACAGCCTGGCGAGTGCGTTGGCGCTAGAACAGATACTAGAAGACTTGGGCAAAACAACCCACCTTTATTGTGCAGTTGATATGCCTGACTATTTAAAACATCTTTCTGGTTGGGATAGAGTTAGCAATGAATTGCCGTCAAATTTTGATATATCCATTATTGTCGACACCAGCGCATCTACGCTTTTAGAGAAGCTAGACGCCAGCCACTACAAACACTGGGTAGCTAATCGTCCGGTTATCGTTCTAGATCACCACACTGATGTAGTTTGTGATATTACCTATGCGACTGTGGTTATTAATAGCAGCGAAGCTATTGCTACCGGTGAGTTAATTTACACGCTGTCTAATCAATTAAACTGGCCTCTTAATTTACAGGCCAAAACTCATATCGCCAGCTCAATACTGTCAGATTCATTAGGCTTATCGTCTGAAGGCACCACTGCCAACACCTACCAAGTAATGGCAGATCTTATAGGTTCTGGTGTAGACAGGCCAGCCCTAGAAGAAGCTAGGCGAGCACTAAACAAGATGCCAGAAATTATCTATCGATACAAAGCAAAATTGATAGAAAGAACAGAGATGTACGCAGACGGCAGAATAGCTCTTCTGACTATTCCTCATGATGAAATAATGACTTATAGCCCGCTATACAATCCGGCACCACTTATCCAGAATGACATGCTACAAGTAGAAAAAGTTAGCGTAGCGATAGTAATCAAGAATTATAAGGACGGCAAGGTAACGGGCTCGATTAGATGTGGTCATGGAACGACAATAGCCGCCGATTTAGCCAAACACTTTGGTGGAGGCGGCCACCCATATGCTAGCGGTTTTAAAATAGAAAAAGCCAAAAGCCAACTAGCGACAAAAGCAGAATGCATAAAACTCGCCACAGAATTACTCGAAAATATTGAATAGATAGTCAGCTAATGCTAATATTTAATTAATGAATACGAATACACAAATTAAAACTTGTTGTCAGGCCTGCTGTATATAGTTGAGGTCATTATTCCAAACTTAAGTTAATAAAGAAGACCTCGACTAGCGAGGTTTTTTAAATTAACAAGGAATATTATGGCCAACACAATCAATAGTTCAATCGAAAATAGAAATGTATTTAACCTAGATCCAACCGATAGAGTTGCTTATTTTACTGCTCATCCTGATGACGCCAGTATGTTTATGGCTTACGCGCTAGACAATACATCCAAGCTTATTGCTGAGACTAGGTCAGAACCTCTACACGCCTATATAGCAAGCAATGGCGAAGCTTCAACTAAAGGAGACAGAGAATTCGTACTAGCAGGACGCAGAAGAGAAGAAGCTATTGCAGAGGCTGAATATTTTGGAGTTCCACAGTCAAGACTACACCTGCCAGGACATCCAGACAGTAAACTTGGCGAAAGCTACAATCACAGCGTACTCACAAGAGACATCGACTCATTTATAGACAGCAATAGAATCACAACCGCCATTACACTTGGTGCTGCTGGAGGTGACGGACACTCAGACCACGTTGCCACTCATCATGCCGTCGTGTCACTACAGCGCAATTTCCCGAGAATGAATATATTTAGCCTAAATTCTAAAGGTCAGGGTGAAATAATTATTCCAAAAACCAATATTGATGTAAAACTTGGTGGCCTAGCCTTAAACTCAAGTCAATTTGAAATAAACAGAAACGATGAAAATATTGACAACAGTAGTTTGCACAGATTAGGTGGATTTGTCGTGGCAAGCAGTCAGGTTGAATCACTCAGCCCATATCAACACTATTTAGATTACGAAAGTTATGATGCTCATTAGATTTAGACGGCAGCGATAATTATTTGGCTATGTTAAAGTATATATAGATGAAACTTTATAATGCACTTACAAAATCCATTGAGGAATTTACTCCTTATAACAAATTGGAAGTTCGCATCTATAGCTGCGGACCTACAGTTTATAACGATGTTCATATTGGTAACATAAGTTCCTTCATACACGCCGACACATTGAGACGCAGCCTAGAATCAACTGGCATAAAAATTAAACATGCCATGAACATTACTGATGTTGACGACAAGACCATAAAGCGCAGTAGAGAACAGGCACCCGACAAATCTCCGATGGATGCCCTTATGGAGCTTACTACCCATTACACTGATACATTTATGCATGACATGAATGCCGTCGGCAACAACACAAGTAACTACACATTTATCAAAGCGACAGACAACATTGACGGCATGAAATCAATGATAGAGGTTTTATATAACGAAGGCTTTGCATATGTCGCCGACGACGGAGTTTA
The DNA here is from genome assembly GCA_037137935.1 of Candidatus Saccharimonadota bacterium. GTDB lineage: Bacteria > Patescibacteriota > Saccharimonadia > Saccharimonadales > AQU-01 > CALRGT01. Next base: position 29,122 of record JBAXJI010000009.1, read on the forward strand.
CTTTTCTATCAAGAATTATCGTGATAGCGGCAAAAACTACGGTCAGCTTCTTGATATAACTCAAAACAATACACAGATGTCCAGAATTCATAATGACGAATATGACAAAGATTCTCCGCATGATTTTGCATTATGGAAAACCAAATCAGAAAACGAACCTGTCTGGCCCTTCACACTAGACGGCAAGGTCGTAGACGGCAGACCGGGCTGGCACATAGAATGTTCTGTGATGAGCAAGGCAGTTGTTGGCCAACCTTTTGATATTCATACCGGTGGAATTGACCTTATATTTCCTCATCACGAAAACGAAATTGCCCAAAGTACAGCTGGGCAAAAAGACGACATTATGGCTAAGTTCTTTTATCACAACGAACACCTGCTAATAGATGGCAAAAAAATGAGTAAAAGTCTTAATAACTTTTATACGATCGAAGATTTGCGCCGTAAAGACATCAACCCACTAGCTTTTCGATTATTAGTACTTCAGTCGCATTACAGGCATCAAGCTAATTTTAGCTGGACTAACTTGGACGCGGCAAACAATCGTTTAAATGGCTATCAGGCTATGGCTGACTTACGATTCCAGGCCACCACTACAATAGAGTCAATTAACCTTATAGCGCCGTTACAGGCTATCGTGGAGGCCCTACAAGATGATGTAAATACACCTAGAGCCTTAGAAGAGTTAAGTGGCCTGCATAGTTTAGTAACATCGAATCTTGTGCCAGCAAGTCAACTTGATGAATTCAATGAAGTTCTTAGCACCTTGGACGAATTGTTTGGTCTAGGACTTACGGCCTCAAAAGACATTAATCAAGCAGAGAAGGACTTAATATCCGAAAGAGAAACAGCCCGATCGCTATCCGACTGGCCAAAATCCGATTCTCTTAGAGACGACTTGTTGAATCTAAATATTGAAATACGAGACACGCCCGCAGGCCAAATCTGGTCAAGAATTAAATAACCTTAAGCTGACTGTTCGACAGCTTCTTCGGCTTTATCAGCAACATCAACAGTCTCGACGTTGTAATACTCATCAATAACAACTCTAATACAGCCAGCAATAGGTATAGCAGCCAACGCACCCAGTAATCCACCAAGTTGCGCTCCTACTAATGCTGCAACGAAAACTATTAAAGGCGTGAGGTTATTGCTCTTTGCTTGAATGTAGGGCTGAAGAGTAGCATTCTCAACTTGCTGATACAACAAGAAGAACACTGTCATGCCTAGCGCAAGTCCGGTAGAAGCAAATAAGCAAAACAGAACTACTATTACAGCAGCTAATGTATTGCCAATAAGAGGGATCAAACCAAATATAAAGACAATGCCCGCTAGAGCAATCGGATTAATTGATACTCCAGCTAAAGAACTCCCTACAATTAACGCGATAACAGAAAAAAGTGAAGCAATTCCGGCAATCAAAACCTGACCATTTACATAACTAGTTACGACTCGGTACATTCTCATTGCAACTTTTTTGCGCTTCTCTTGCTCGTCCTTAGGTTGCATAAGCAGCAATTGCCCCAGCCACTGCGGAGCTTCGACTAGAAGCATAAAGGTAAGAACTAACACTGTAATAATGGCTATGAGCGTTCCGCCGATTCTACCTGCCGTACTAATTAATGGTCCCGATATATTACTTAGTCTTGCGCTATAACGATGGCTGATCTCAGTGAGCTGATCGTCTATCTTGTACTGATGTATCGCTCTACCTAATGCAGAATCTTGATTTCGGAATTGTTCGATAGTTTTCGGTAAGTTCTTTGCAAAATCTGAGGTCTGCTTAACTAACGACGGCACCACCAAAAACAAAAATCCGACAAGAATCACCATAACAAGCGCGTACGCCATACCGACGGCAGCTGAGCGGCTTTTAACTTTTAGTTTACTACTGATCCAGCCAACCGCTGGATTTAACGCTATAGCCAAGAAAATAGATACGCCAACTAAAGTAAGCTGACTCTCTATGTTAGATAATAAATTAATACCTACGATAGTTATAACAACGAATACAATTACCCTGAGGATTGAATCGTTAGTAATGTTGATGTTTGTCGTGTGTTTTCGTGAGTTAAATAATTTCATATACCTTTCATTATTATGCTAATGGGTTCGTTTTGCAATCGAAGACTTGTATATTTCCAATACCTGGGCTCCAACTACATTAATATCGTACTGTTTAACGGCTGTTTTTTGCCAAGACTTTGCGCTCTTTCTAGCTCTACTATTAACAATGAAATGCTTGAGTGTGTTAGCAAATTCATCAACTTTTTGCGGTGAAAATAACTGACTAGGCCTAGCATTAAGAATCGAAGCGTAGCCGATGTTATTACCACCCAGTACAACCTCACTACCGGCCGCCATAGCTTCTATCAGCACTATTCCAAAACATTCCCCGCCAAGAGAAGGAAATACTGCAATATGAGCACTCGCTAAATAGTCGGGCTTATCTGCTTCGTTTACAAAGCCAACAAAATGTATGACTGCGCTAAGGTGATTGTCGCGAACATAATCCTTGAGTTCGCTATCAAGCGGTCCTTTACCACAAATAATAACCCTAACATTCATAAGTTGGTGTTTGTCGTGAAGAATCTTAATGGCTTGCAACAAGTATGTACAGCCCTTTCTTTCTACAAGACGCCCTAGATAGACTATATTGATCTTCCCATCGTTATATTTGTCGATCATTTTTCCTCGACCATACAACGCCGAATCAACAGTGTTGGGTATCATAATCGGCTTAACTCGGAATGACGATTTCGCATAGTCAAATGCTGGCCATGATGCTCCAATAACAGCGTCAAAACGACGAAGATTACGCTTCAGATATAGGCCTAAAGCCCTACCTGCAACATTGTGAAGTAAATTGAAGGGCACGATATGGAAACTACCTATAACTGCCGTTTTTTGTGGAACATTCGAAACAACAAAACCAGCCATTAGTGGGCTGTAGGGCATCTGTACATGAATAATGTCAAACTGTTCTTCGTTTAGTAGCTTAACAATCTTGCTCTTATCGGCCTTTAGTGGCATAGACATGCGATTCTTATTAAATCTAACGGCTATGTTTTTACTGAGGCTATGGATATTTGGAATATCTACGCGGTGAGTCTCGCCAACTAAATAGTGCACTTCGTGGCCTTGCTTGGTCAGCCAACTCCCTAAAGTAATGATATATTGTTGAACGCCGTCCGTTTTGTCTAATGAATCGTCTAAAACAAAACCGATCTTCACTTTTGGCTCGCTATTTTGTTGTAAAGCTCTAGATATTTATCGACAACAAATTTATAGTCGAATTGCTTAACATACTCGCTACTCCAATCAAGCCAAAGCCTACGTACTGCCTCGTCATTCAACAAATAGCCTAATCTGTCAGCGAATTCAGATATTCTAGTTGGGTCTACAATAGATAATTGGCCCGTATCTTGCATAACCCCCTTATAGCCCTCGTTATTACCGGCAACCGTAACAACCCCCATAGCCATAGCTTCTAAAAGCACAATACCAAAACTCTCACCGTAAAGAGCAGGCGAGCAGAACAAGTCTGCCTTAGCGAATAACGCTAACTTCTGCTTATCTGTAACAAATCCAAGAAATTCAACTCTCTTGATGTTTTTATGTTTAACCCAATCTTCTAACTTCTCACGATCAGACCCGTCGCCAGCAATAATTAACTTCACTTTGTCATCTTTTTCTGACAGCTTAGCGAATGCTCGTATTAAATACTTCACACCTTTACGTTTTTCTAGACGACCAACATACAGGATATTTTTAGTTTTTCTACTACTTGAACCTAAGTTTTTGACTTTAGAATACTTATCGAGGTTAATGCCATTAGGAATGATGCTGACGTGACGGCCAGTTCTTTCGCGAACAAAATCTGCAGCTACCTCTGATACCGCCGTAATTTCCGTCAAATTACTGAATATTGAGCGAGAATAAGGGATACGAAAGGCCTCGATCGTCCAAGACATTGGCGTATCGGGGTGAATAGCGTGGAATGTTGCGACGATAGGGCACCTAGCCTTACTTATCACTTGAGCTCCCATAAATGGAACTTCTGGTTCGTGAACATGCAGAATATCAAAATCTTCGTTTAGCAATATTTCATCGATAGTATCGCGACCAAAGCTAGCTCCTAGTTCTAGAGTCGTCTTAATCGGGGTCTTAACTTTAGCTGAATTTCCAGCAAAAATAACGTCTTTTGGTGCAATTGTCTTAACGCTTAATGGTCTAGGAGTTAGTATCTTGACTTCGTATCCGCGTTTTCGTAATTCTTCGGTCTGAGCTAGAACGTGCTCTTGCACGCCGCCCCCACGAAAAATATCATACGGACATACTATGCCAATTTTCATCTTACTATTATCTTAACATAAAGTTCACGAACGGTTGGTCTATTTGACGACTATGAAGTCTTAGAGAGAATTTTTCTTAATTCATTTGGCATTAGAACACCTGATGCTTTTTTGTCGGCTAATATGCTAGGCGCATGGCTTTTCATGTTTATTGGAATACCCACAAAACTGCTAAATACTACTTTCATATGCTGTTCTATAATCTGATAATCAAAATAATTATCGTTTTTTGAATAAATGTGCAGAACAGGAATATTAACTGGCGTCTTGCAGTTGTCTAGATGCAAAAAACCATTGCTGGTAGCCATATGGGTTCGGACATCATTATCATTCCATAACTTTATTTCTAGATCCATCAATGCTTTTTCTTGCACTGGATCATTCTTAGTTTCAGCAAATTTATGTTTAGCGTTGTGGGTGTGCTTGTATGCAAGCCTAAGAACTGTAGCGTTCAAAAAAACCTTCTTAAAAACTGATGGCGTGACCGGTACAGACAGAATCTTCGTCAACGTACGGTACATAGCCATTCTTGGACGAGTAAAGGTAAAATCATCTTCATGAACAAAGCCAACTGCACTAATAAGCAATTCAACTCTATTCGTTAATTCTGGATGTCGCTGAAGCATTCTAGTAGCAACAACGAATCCGTAAGAAATGCCAATAATAGTAATTTTGCGTTGTTTGAATTTCAATTTAATAAAAGAGGCTAGGTAATCGGCGTAAG
>JBAXJI010000010.1:0-28621 GCA_037137935.1 Candidatus Saccharimonadota bacterium
ACCAACTAGTTACCGGCCGCGAACCGAGCCTGTTGAGCGGCTATTTTTTCTAAAAGCTGCTTATTTTCTGATAGCTGATCTTTTGTTTGGTCAACAATTGCTTTTGGTGCCTGCTTGACGTAATTCTTGTTAGCTAATCTAGCCTCGAGAGATTTAACGACATCGCCCAGTCTACCCTGTTGTTCTTTTAGCTGTAGCTGATGAGCTTTGATAGTAGAGCTATCGACATCTAGCCAGGCTTTATATTTTGTTTGTACGAGCTGCAGGCCTAGACCAGACTCAACATCAATAACATCTTTAAGCTTGGTAAGTTTTTTGATCAGTTCAGCATTTTCCTTGAGGAATGGAACATTATGGTAGTAGAGCTTGCTGCCGTGAAGATTAAGTTCGGTCATCAAGCTTCTAACCTCAGTAACGACAACAATAATTTCTTCAAAAACTTTAGCATCATTTGGATTTGTCTTAACCGTAGTTGGCCATGGTGCTACTGCCAACATACTGTCACCCTGCCACGCCAATGTCTGCCAAATTGTCTCGGTTATGAACGGAGCAAAAGGATGAGCAATTATTAAAATAGACTGTAGACTGTGAGCTAAAACTTGTGGATTTAATTCCATTTTAGATGCCTCAACGTACCAGTCAGCGAAATCATCCCACACAAAATGATAGAGCTTGTCGTAGGCTTCGGCAAACCTGTAATTCTCTAAATCAGAAGCAATCATATCTGTAGTCTGTTGTAATTTACTCAACAGCCAGTGATCCGCATGATTGGTAGCTTTGGCGTGTGATTCTAGTACGAAATCATCCCCGAGCTTATCTTCCACGAAGCGAGCAATATTCCACAACTTATTACAAAAGTTACGTTGAGCTGTTATTTTGGCGATACTCATACGCTGGTCATTACCTGGACTTACGCCGCTGAGAAGGGCTAGTCGCAATGCGTCCGTTCCATAAACAGGTATAACGTCCATTGGATTGATTGTAGTCTCGGGCTTAGATTTGCTCATTTTTTGGCCATCCTCTGCCCTAACTAATCCGTGCAAATATACGGTCTTGAACGGCACTTCGCCAATCATATAGGTGGTGGTCAAAATCATTCTAGCAACCCAGAAGAAAATAATATCCCAGCCAGTTTCTAGGACTGATGTTGGGTGATAGGCCTTAAAGTCTGGACTCGCATTGAGAATGTCGTCCATAGACATATCAAAATTACTCGCTAAACTTGGATCGATAAGAGTACTCCAGGTCCAGAGCGCAGAACTAAACCAAGTATCGAGCGTATCAGGATCTTGCTCCCACTCATGCCAGCCCTCACTTTGGTCGTCTATAGGTGGCTGAACTCCTGCGAAAGTCTGTACTTCGTCCTCGGCATTCGTGCGATACCATACCGGTATACGATGACCCCACCAAATCTGACGACTAATACACCAATCTCGCAAATTATCTATCCAACTAAAATACAATTTATCGAATCTTGCTGGCACGATATCAACATCGCCGTCACGCACTACTGCCTGCATAACTTCTTTCAGGCTTGATTTCTTGCCCTTCCATTCAACTACTGGCTTATTAACATCGACGAACCACTGTAGCTTAATTTGTGGCTCAATAATTCCCTTGCCTCTGTCATTAACGGCGACACTATGAGAGTAATTATCTTCGGTTTTTACGAGCAAACCCTTCTCGTTTAACTTCTTAACAACCAGGCGTCGACCCTCAGCAATAGTCATTCCCGCAAACTCACCTGCTATAGGCATTAGCTTGCCGTGAAAATCAATAATTTGGACTTTGTCTAGGTTGTGTCGCTCAGCAATATCAAAATCGGTGTGGTCGTGCCACGGAGTAATAGTCATAACACCGGTACCAAACTTAGGATCAACAGCTTCATCTTTGATGATTGTGGCCGTCACCTGCCCGTTTATCCATTCGGTCTCAAAAGTATCACCGTGCTTATATTTCTCATAACGCTTATCGTCTGGGTGCATTACTACATACTTGTCACCGAACTTTGTCTCTGGACGAGCCGTACCAATCTGGAAAGGTCCGTATTGAAATGTATAAAATTGACTGGTTTCTTCAACATGGACAACTTCGTCGTCGGCAACGGTAGTTTCAAGATTAGGGTCCCAATTAACAATGCGATGACCCCTGTAAATAAGACCATCATTATACATTTTGACAAAAGTTTCGTTGACGCAACGATTCAGAGCGCCGTCTAGCGTGTAGCGTTCCCTGCTCCAGTCGCAACTAGCACCCATAGCCCTAATTTGACCCCTTATAGTGCCGCGACTACCCTCTATGAACTCCTTAAGTCGATCAACGAATGCCTCACGACCGATTTCGTGCTTATTAGTCCCTTCGTCGGCTAGTCTTTTCTCCATTATGGCGTTTGTAGCCAGAGCTGCATGGTCAGTACCCGGTAACCACAACACATCCTTGCCCTGCATACGGTTATAACGAACCATTGTATCTTGTAAAGCGATTCCTAGAGCGTGACCGACGTGCAAATGCCCTGTTGCGTTAGGCGGCGGCATACTGATCGAGAACCTCTCGGCCTCTTTGTCTGGTTGAGCCTCAAATACGCCGGCCTTCTCCCACATAGTATAAATATCAGTCTCGTACTGGCTTGGTTCATAAAGCTTGGGAAGTTTCATATTATCCTCTTAAACAAATAGATTCTTGTATATAATATCACCTCTTGTAATATATTAACATAACAGGGGTAGATATTTCACGTGAAATAACAATAGAATACCAAGGCTTTATCCCGTAAAACCCTCGTTCCCTACTACAAAGTTAGACTTTATTTTTGCTAGGATGTCCCACTCGTCAATCCTAAAGCATTCCGACCGTCCCGAAAGACGGAAGGAACACTTGGTTTTTGTTTTCACTTGTTAGCATAACCACAAACGCAATGCCGCGCAATATTGACAATAAGCGATTAAAGTTATGTTGTATAGATTACATCGAAAGGTTGGGCTGGATTTCAAGAGAGTAGGGGTCAGCTGTTGGCTGATTATTCATAGCTTTGTAACAACCTAGCGTAGCAATCATGGCTCCATTATCTGTACATAGTTTTATGTCAGCGTACTGAACGGGGAGGGGAATGCGATCGGACATTTGCTTTCGTAATTCCTGATTAGCCGCAACTCCGCCTGCAATCACCAAAGAACTAGGATTAAATTCTTTAAATGCCAAAACTGCTTTGTCTACCACGGTTTCGACGGCAACACGCTGGAAGCTGGCAGCAATGTCGGCTTTCTGAGCCACGCTAAGTAGCTCTGCGAGCTGTGAAGATGGAAAATCGTGTGTCTTACCACAAATTTTTTGGGCGGCCCTTAAAACGGCTGTTTTGGGCCCGCTGAAGCTAAAGTCATAGTTTAGGGGCATCTCGCCTTGGTGAGGCCGACCACTGCGCAGCTCTTCTAGTCTTTTATTAACTAGATTAGTTTTTGCTTTTGGAAACTGATAAGCATAAGGATTACCCGTTTTGGCGGCAGAGGCAATACTCGGCCCACCAGGGTAGGGGAGTCCAATAACCTTAGCAACTTTGTCGAAAGCCTCACCTACAGCATCGTCATGAGTCTGACCGAGCAGGACGAAGTCAAAATGATCTCTAAATAGTACGAGTTGAGTATGGCCACCACTAACAATTAAGGCCAATACGGGGAAGGCTGGCGGGGCAGAAGGCATTTGATAAGTAGAGGTGAGTGACGGGGCAGTTTCCGTCAAAAAATTAGCATAAACATGGCCTTCGACATGATTTATAGCGTAGAGAGGTTTTTGTTTTATTATTGCCAGAGTTCGAGCCGCCAGAACTCCAACAAGCAGAGAACCACCAAGCCCTGCGCCATAGGTAACGGCAATGCCGTCAATGTCATCCCAACTGCAATCAGCATCATGCAAAGCCTGCTCAATGACAGGGGTAATAAACTCAATATGACTACGAGCGGCTATCTCTGGGACCACACCGCCATAAGCCGCGTGAAGCTCCATACTAGTAGCCACCACATTAGACAATAACTTCTTACCGTCCTCTACGACAGCAGCCGCCGTTTCGTCACAACTTGTTTCTATCCCAAGAATTCTCATACCTAATAGGGTACAGGCTAAGCCGTTAGGGGTAAAGTGGGTGGTGGATTATAAAACAACCATTATCAATACAATTTAGGCTATAATTAGTGTCATGAATGCGCGCAGTATAGCCAAAAAACTTGTCCCGAGCGGCCTATTTCCAGCTATTGAGCCATATGGCCACAAAATCGAAGCTATGGTTATGCAGACTAAGCACGGATTTCCGGCTCGTGGCCTAAAAATAATCGGCGTAACAGGGACAGATGGCAAGACCAGCACCTGCACTTTAATCGCACAAATGTTACGAAATAGCGGACTCAAAGTAGCCATGATGACAACTATTTCAATCGACTATGGTGATGGCCGCGGCGAACAACCTAATCCAACGCGACTTACTAGTATGGGAGCCGAACGCTTAGTTAGTGAACTCGCTAAAATTAAAGCCGCAGGGACCGAATGGCTAGTTTTAGAGACCACGTCGCACGCTCTAGCCCAACATCGTGTTTGGGGAGTGCCTTATTATCTGGCCGTAATGACCAATGTTAGTCACGAACACCTAGATTATCACCGTACTTTTGAGCGCTATAGAGACGCCAAAAGATTACTTTTTAAACAAGCAAACAGCAACAAAAAAGGCCTTGGTGTTGGCATACTAAACGCCGAGGACCCAAGTGCCGAACTTTTTGCTAGCGATATTTCACATCCTTTAAGTTATGGCGTCGAAAAGGGTGATCTGCGAGCCAAAAACGTCCAACTAACTCCAGCGGGCAGCCATTATCAGGCAGTTATCGGCCGCGACGAGTACGATATTCACTGCAACTTGCCAGGCAGCTTCAACATCTACAATTCTTTGGCGGCTATTGGTGTTGGCCGCACTATCGGACTAAGCAAGAGCCAGATAGAGAGAGGTATCGATAGCCTAAAATCAGTCGAAGGCCGAATGACGCGAGTCGACGAAGGCCAAGATTTTGACGTCATAGTTGACTACGCGCATACGCCAGAGAGCTTCGAGAAAGTGTTTAAAGAAGTACGGCCGTTGGTGAAGGGCAGATTGATAGTTGCTTTTGGCAGCGCCGGTCGACGTGACGAAGCTAAGCGCTCTGCCCAAGGCGAAGTTGCCGGCAAATATTGTGATATTGTTATAGCTACCGAAGAAGACGACCGCGACATCGACGGGCAAGAAATACTAGAGCAAATTGCCAGCGGAGCCGAAAAAGCCGGCAAAGTTCAAGGCGATAATTTATTGTTAATCCACGACCGCGAAAAAGCCATTGAAGCAGCCATAAAAATGGCCAAAAAAGGCGACATGATTCTGCTACTCGGTAAAGGCCACGAAAAATCTATTCTCGGCAATGGCCCCCAAGCTGCCGAACTCCGCCACCTAGTCCAAGACGACAACGACCCCCGCCGCGTCCTAAAACGCGACTTCGACGAAGTTACTGAGGCGAAAACACTTTTGAAACAACTATAGTCTAGATAAATTGCCTTCAAATAAGCTTGCAATATATGCTATTTTGTGTTAGTATTTTTGTAAGGTTAATAAAAACAAAAGTTATTAAAAACAAAAATGATAGATCCTAACTCTAACCAGTCTCAAGAAACAATCCAGCCTTTTAGGCCTGGCGATGAAATATATGAAGATATTATCGCCCTGCGTAGTCTCTCTCCCGGTAAAAATGCTCATAAAACTGAAGTCGATGCATACACCGAAGAAACTTTAAACCTCACTAGAGAACTTAATACTTCACATATTCATGAACAACAGTTGCTGCATCAATCCAATGCCGCAAACGGAATTTCAGAAACTAGACCAAAAATATTAGCTGAAGATATTTCAGTAGAAACGATATTAACTGATAATGATCGTGCACATCTATCAGATAAGTTCCAGTTTGGCCCCGGCTATTTAGAAAAAAGATTGAAAAAACAAAAGGCTTTGGCGGTGACGGACCTGAATAAAATCGAAATTGCAATCAATATGAGCCGCCCTGAGCGTATTAACCTAGATCGTCATAATCCACAAGATCGTTATTATCCAATTTACGACCACATGAAAGACCGTTCAGATCTTAGAGATTATCCTGTGACTGGAGACACAAAAGCTTTTGAGGATGCCTATGAAGAAGCTAGAAGCGATCCGGCACAAAAAGCTAAGCTAGATTTCGAACTTGTTGATAGCTTTATTAGGAAGCTAGGGCCAGCAAACCCACTTAGAAGAAACGATGGGTATAGTGCGGAATTTGAATTAGCTAAAATGAAAAAGCTTCTAGAAAATGATTATGAAAATCTTGATGATTCAGACAAGTTATCGGAATATAAAATGACAATTGCAATTATAAGCGAAGAACTTGCTTTGTTGTGGTCACCTAACAGGATTAATGATAGATTACCTGTCGGAGACTCTAACGACAGCACGACTGAAAAAGCAAGCTGGAGAGAAATGGGTATTGAACTTAGCAAAGAAGCGGCTGATAGGTTTCAAGAAATTTATGAAGACAAAGGCGCTGATAGGAAAGATGCGCTACAAGCCCAAGCTAGATCAGTCGATATGCGAGTTCGTGAGCTTAGGTTAAGGGCGTTACCACCAGCAACTAAAGAAGCCAAAGGTGCATACATGGCTAAGATTCGGCAGTTAAGTGAAGAACAGCTAGAAATAGCTGAAGATAATTATAATAACAGGACTAAGATCGGGATTAAAGAAGGTTATTTGTTCGAATTATTAGTACTGGCGAGAAAGCGAGAAAACATTCATTCGGTTAAAAGTAAGCATGCTTATGACCATTTAATAAGACTTTCATTACCTAGGGAAGACCAGGTACACAAGGATATCAAGCCCCTGCGTAATATGCCCAGAATAATAATTAATTTATCTTCTGATATCGTAATCGAGGACATTAATGGGAAGAGGGTGGGCGCCTACCAAGTAAAAGCTATGACTGAACAAGATTATAATGATCCTAGTAAAAAACCCACACCACCTATATATACATCTGAAATGATTTTTAAAGACCCTGTCTCACCCTAAAAACTGTTGATATTATAACTATAGTTGCACTATTAGATTACGCATTTTGATTTGACGCAGGCTGAATATTACTATTGCTTGGCAAATCATTTATTTCGAGATAAATGCCATTACTCTCAAGAATCTTATCAACCCTATTCCTGAGCGATTCAAGACGTTGTTCTCTTTCTGCATCTTCTGTTATTTTTTCTTTACCGAGTATTTTATAAGTATCGTAATCACCTAATTGATTTAAACTACTAATTTCGTCTTCTGCCCCAGTTTTTTCAACCGGTTCAACAAAATTAAATGATTCAAATTCTGGTCCACTATTTCCATTCATATAGAACTATACTACAACATCTAGAGTTTATTTGCAATACCTAAATTGTCCAAACAGCCTTTGTTAGCGTTTGAGTTTGTTGTGGGCCATGTAGTAACTGGTGTACCAGCTGTAGTCTTTGCCTAGGAATTTGGCTATTAGCTCGATTCCGAGTTCGGCAGTTTTATTATTAACATCTTGCCTTGGATTGTATTCGACCACATCTATCCCGACGACATTACATTTAGTACCAATGTACTCAGCAATAGCTGCTATCTCGCGGTAGGTCAAACCACGGCGATTAGGCATTCCGGCGCCCGGCGCGTAAATCATATCTATGACATCAAGATCTAAACTAACCCAGATGTTGCTTACTTTCTGACTAAGCTCGTCAATCATGGTGATTAGTGGTGCCATGCCGTGCAGCAATAAATCGTTAAGCGTAAAAGCGGCCAAGTTTTCTGATTTAATTAATTCTAGTTCGGGCTTGTCGAAGTCGCTACCACCGATATGAAGTAGGTTTTCTTTGGCTATTTTGATCTGGGCGCCGTGGACATTGGCCAATTCAGATGCACCAAATCCCATCAATGAGGCTAGGTGCATACCATGAATATTACCCGACATAGTCGTTTCGCTAGTATTCATGTCGCCGTGAGCGTCAAGATAAATTAACCCGAGGTCACCGTTCAAAGCTTTTGATGCACCCGATACTACCCCTAGATTAATTGAATGATCGCCGCCAAGAGCGATAATTTTTTCGTTCTTTGTGGTTAGAGCCTCGCTAATTGTCGCTACTTCCTCCGACACCCTGACTATTTCGGCAAGATAACGCATCTGTTGATTACCAGGATCGATAGTTTCGCGCGGCTGACAGGTTATATCGCCAGCATCGCTAACATTCATACCGGCATTAGTTAATTTTTCTACTATATTTTGTGCACGAAAGGCTCTCGGACCATCGTCAACACCCAAATTTTCTGCTCCAAGATCTAACGGCACACCAATAATTGTTACATTCATAAAATTAATTATAACAGGCTATCAATCGATACTAAGTTTGTGAGCGAGTAGGGCTCATTTACTACAAAATACGTTCTCAAAATGCTATGCTCTATAGGCTCCAGAGCCATTGATTATATTTATATAATATAGTATAATATACTTATGCAGGATTCAGAGCAGTGGGATAGGCGCAGAAATCGATTATTAGAAGGTGGAGACGAAGTTCACCCTCTGTTCAATGTAAGCAGAAAAATTGGCGACATCGTCACGCTCGACTACATCAGAACTTCTACTGGGCAAAGATTATTATCCTATCCGGCATCTTTAACTGACGGAGTTCAGCCGATACACCCAGACTTTATGCCTTTCCCCTTAATTCGTGACGGCAAGCTAACGCACGACGGAATAGATATTAGAGAAATACCTAAAGGAACCACCCCTTTGTTACGCGTGGCTCAAAGCTTTGATACCAAGGATTCTGGCGCACCGCAAAGAGGCGACATATTTCGTCAGGCTGGTGTTTTGATAGCTACTGTATGGCATGCCAGCAGAGGCCACCTACCAGAAGACATAAATTTGAGAACACTTAGCTACACGTCTGAAGGCGAAGGGACTATCGCATTCGTTCCGCCGTCTCGATACATTCACACACCCAACCCTATAGAAGCCATAGAACAAATCGGCGCTCAAATTGAGATAGGCAGCTTTGCTCCTGATATGCAAGAACTCAGCGACGAACTTAGAAATGGTGCAATACAAGCTATAAATAGTTTAGATAAATAAAATGGCCGACCGACTCATCCAGAGAACTGCTGAATTTCGCACCGCATTGTCTGAGATTGAAAGCGTACAGCCATTTGATTTCGACGACTCAATTCTAAGAGACCGCATGACACTAAGCGGCGGACTACTGGTAAAGAACGCTTTCTATACCAGGGACCAATCAAGCCAACTGGGCAGTGCACCATTTAGCGAAATAGAGTTTGAGCCGAGCCCCAATAAATCACAAGGCTCAACCGACTCACTTCATGGTGTTATTTTTGGCAATCTGCATACCTATAACGACTCAATACCCGTAGCAGTAAAACCATACGATAATGGCAAAGCTGCCGCCGTACGAGAACATGTAGCTTATGAGTTTATGAAAAATGAAGGCTTTGAAAGCTTTACACCCTTAGGCGTAGTGTCCAGCAACCAAAAGGCTTTTCTTGTAACCGCAATCGAACCTTCGTTAAAGACTTTCGATAATATGCGCTGGTCGCCGAGAGCACTTAGCGAAGGTGATATGGGCGACGAACAAGTTAAATTGCTGGGAATGGCCGGCAAGGAACTTGGTCAAATGCATGCTCAGGGAATAACCCACGGCGACTCTCAGCCAAAAAATGTAGCAGTATCTGAAAGGGGTAAAGTAGGATTTATCGATCTGGAGACAATGCGCTACGACCCAGACGGAATAGGCACAGAACCAATGGGCAGAAGAGTTAACGACGACCTCCTAAATTTTTATGGCAAACTTCGCAGATGGTACGGATATTGCCGAGATGAGGGCCCAAGATCAAGATTTGATCAATTTGATAGTCACTTCTTACAGCCTTACACCCAAACCTACCAAGAGAACGCTATCAATCAAGACCCTAAAGTTATGAAGACCGGTGAATTCGTACTAAGAACGAATATCATGAAATACGTTCTGACCGAAGATTAATTTCTAGTCATTAACCTACAACACTCCACTTATAAGGTGGATTCTTGACGATGTTTTGGCACTCGCGTATTATGAGTGCTAGATACAGAAGTTATATAAGTAGGGGAGCAAGAACTATGAAAGTACCGATTCAGCCAATAGGTGACTTTGTTGTCGCAAAGCAAGAGCAGGCAGAAACTAAAACTGCTAGCGGCCTATATTTACCAGAGAAATCTGCCGACAAACCAAAAATTGCTATCGTTCAAGCGGTAGGCAAAGACAGCAAAGAAGTAAAAATCGGCGACAAGATAATTTATGGCGGTTACAGTCATAACCCAATCAAAATCGAAGGCGTTGAATATTTGCTTATCAAGCAAGAAGACATTTTGGCAATAATTAAGTAGGGAAGTGGAGTAGATTTTTATGGCTAAGAAAGTATTTTATGATGATGATGCTCGCAAGCGAGTACTAGGCGGGGCGGAAATTTTATATAACGCCGTCAAAACAACTATGGGACCAAAGGGTCGCAATGTCGTTATTAGCAAAAGTTACGGCAATCCTACGGTCACACATGACGGTGTTACCGTGGCTAAAGGCGTAGAACTGGCTGATGTCGATGACGAAACTCTCGGCTACAAAGTTGGTGCTGATCTTATCAAGCAAGCTGCTAGCAAAATGAACGATGTAGCAGGCGACGGCACGACAACTGTTACGGTTTTGACTTATCACATTTTGAACGAAGCCAATAAATTGATTGCTGCTGGACATAATCCAATGTTGCTTCGAAAGGGCTTAGAATCTGCTAGCCACGAAGTAATAAGCAAATTAATTACCATCAGTGAAGATATAAAAGGCAAAAATACGCGCGTAGCAGAAGTAGCGACAATAAGTGCTGGAGATAGCGAAATAGGTGATTTGATTGCCGACATAATAGACAAAGTTGGTAAAGACGGCATAGTCACAGTCGAAGAAGGCCAAGGATTACTACTGGAGAGTGAAGTCGTTGAAGGATTCACTATGGACCGTGGTTTTGTTAGCGCCTACATGGTGACAGACACGATTCGCATGGAAGCTGTAGCCGAGAAGCCAGCCATTGTCATAACAGACAAAAAAATCGGCTCTATCCAAGAATTCCTACCACTACTCGAGAAACTAGCTCAAGCCGGCAAAAAAGACTTAATCCTTATTGCTGAAGATGTCGAAGGTGAAGCTCTCGGAACACTTGTTTTGAACAAATTAAAGGGCGTGTTTAACACTATTGCAGTTAAAGCTCCAGCTTTTGGCGACCGACGCAAGGAAGTCCTAGAAGATATCGCTGTCTTGACTGGCGCACAAGTTATTACTGACGACCGTGGTATGACATTCGAAAATGTTGACCTAGATGTTGTCGGCACCGCTCGTAAAGTTATTGTCACCAAAGACGAAACAACAATCATTGAAGGCGGTGGTGTTGCAGCAGATGTAAAGAGCCGTATCGCTCAAATAACTGCTCAAGCAGACACAACAACCAGTTCCTACGACAAAGAAAATTACGAAAAACGACGAGCCGCACTATCTGGCAAAGTCGCACTAATTAAGGTTGGTGGTGCTACCGAAACAGAAATCGAAGAAAAGAAATATCGTGTAGACGACGCTGTTCACGCTGTTAAAGCAGCTCTTGCAGAAGGCATTGTACCTGGCGGTGGTGTAACGCTAATCAATATCAGCTCTAGCATTACGACTGATCCAAATGACGACTCATCTGTTACTGCCGGTAAATCTATTCTCAAACTAGCTCTCGAACAGCCTTTTAGAATATTAATGACAAATTCTGGCCTCAACGCCGACGAATGGATGCCGCAAATCAAAGCCGGTAAAGCTGGCCAGGGAATTGACGTTAATCATCCGCTAAAATTAGTAGACCTAAAAAGCTCTGGCATAATTGATCCTGCCCGCGTAACAAGAGTCGCACTAGAAAGCGCCACATCTATCGCCGGCACAGCTATGACTATGGGCGCATTGGTTGTAGATGTACCAGAACCAAAATCCGCTACGCCTGATATGGGCGGCATGGGCGGTGGCATGGGGATGATGTAGAGTTAGTTCTTTGGGGATGTTTTGTCTGCCCGAGCGGCTATCTTGTCTAACATTCCGTCAGAAATGTCGTCAATAATATTAGACGCGCGAAGAACACTAAAGCCAATCTCTTCTGTCAGTGTGTGCTTTTGAGTAACAAAAGGATTGGGCATTTTATCTGATGGATTGCCATTTTCGTCATGAATAATATACTTTGATGCACCTGCTAACATGAGCACTGCAGCACTATTTTTTATAACCTGCTTAAATCTACCGTTATTAGGGTGCTCCTGATTAACTGAGTCCATCGTCCCAGAAAAAACACCACTGACAACTGGTGCAATGTCATTAACGATTACCTTACCAGCTTCATTCAAGCTACCAGCGGCAGCATTAGCTAACCTTATCCTGCGCGGTAATTTAGGCTCTTCTATGGCAGGAAGTGCTTCTCTGTCAGATTGTAGCGTGAATAGGCGATTTACTGGGTTCATACTAAGCAATATTCTACCATATTTTACTGCATAATGCTAGTGCTTATTTGTAGTAAAATCAAGATACTATATAGTTGCCGAATTGTGATATTTATGCTATTATCTGCTTATTGAACGGGAGTTTAAACTTATGGCAAAGAATGATATAGATAATTCAATTAGCGCGAACGATAGTGACGCACAAAACTTTTATCAAGACGATAAAATAGAGCGGAAATCTGTGGCCTGGCTTTTGACAGGTGCGTCAATGATAGCTACAGTCGCTATTTGCTTGGGCGTATTTTTTGGCGGTAGAGCAGCCTACAGGGAATTTACTAGCAAAAAAACAGAAACAGTAGCCACAGAATCAACCAACACTACTTTCGTAGCCACAAACAGTCTACCATCCACCCCGACACCAGCTACAACTCCTATAGTCACAAAACCGGCTCCTACACCAGAACCAACACCTACACCAACCCCAACCGCAGTGCCGGCGCCTGCAACTACTCCACAAGTTCAACAGGCTCCAGTCAAAACCAAGTTAACGAATACTGGTCCTGGAAATATACTGTCTACTTTTGTAGCGATAACAACTTTAGCTACGCTATTACACTACGCCTATAATCGTCGCCGTCTACAAGCCTAAGCTTCGTGCGGTTGTGTAAAATAATTGATCTCGTTAATGATGTCTAGTAGCGATTGGGCTTTTATTTTTTCGTCCTCAATAGCTTGAGCGGCGGCAAATGCGACCTTCACCAATGACTTGTCGTCAGATGCTTGAATCATCATCATTGTAGTTCGGAACTTTTCTTCGGGAGTCTGATCTAGTTGACCAATTAATGGCGAAAGTTGTGATAAAGCCTGTTGTTTTATGCTTAATAGATCGTCTGAACTATCTGAATCAACATTTTCATTATGTGTAGGAGTTGAAGGAGTGTTATCTAGGTCTAATTTGCCTAAATTTTCGTTTATCTGAA
Organism: Candidatus Saccharimonadota bacterium; assembly: GCA_037137935.1. Classification (GTDB taxonomy): domain Bacteria; phylum Patescibacteriota; class Saccharimonadia; order Saccharimonadales; family AQU-01; genus CALRGT01. The sequence continues at coordinate 13,592 of JBAXJI010000010.1, forward strand.
GTGCTAAATCCTGACTATCAACACCATCATAATCTGGAGCAACCGCTTGAGTTACTGGAGTTTGAGATGCCTGATTGTCGGTTGGGGTAAATGCCATAGAAGTTGGGAACTTGACTAGAGCAGGAACTTCGTGAGCTGGCTGAACAATTGGAGTATCGTTAGATTGTTGACCTGTTTGATTATTTGTATCGTCCTGCATGCCCATCCCCCTGTTTATTTGATACGTAATGACAACACCTGTTACCATTTTGAGTATATTGATTTACAATAAGAATAGTAGCAAAAACATAAGCTTTACGCAAAGAGAGGGATAATCATATGTTAGACGACCTAAAATTTATCGAACGCTATGATACGCACGACGCTCTGGGCTTAGCACTTAAACAATGGACACAGCTGGAACATAACTTTGATATTGAGCTTGATAGGCGCGAAATTTTAAATGTCGTCCACTCCGGTATGGGTGGCTCATCGCACTGGGCATTTCTGAGCAAAAGTTGGCCAGGCTATAAAATACCGTTTGAAGTCGTTCGCGGCTACGACATCCCTTATTATGTTGGTGAAAAGACGCTGTTTATTGCTTCCAGCTTTTCGGGTAACACTGAAGAGACGCTATCATCACTAGCAGAGGCCGAAGAGCGTGGTGCCTATATCGTCATCATTTCCGCTGGTGGTAAATTGGTAGAAATTGCCGAAACCAAAAATTACCCCCTGATTCGACTACCTAAAATTGATAAACCTAGGTACGGTTCTTTATACGGCTACAAAGGGCTGCTGACTATTGCCGATAAATTAGACATCTTAGCTATGCCGGGTGCCCTTAATGAACTTCAAGATTCAGCTGGTTTCTTGCGTGAAGCCATGGAAAAGTGGGGACCAACTGTTCCGACATCGCAAAATCTAGCCAAACAATTAGCCAATGAAATGATGGGGAAGTCGATTGTAATGTACGGAGGACCACTACTGACACCGGCCGCCCACAAGTGGAAAATAAGTTTTAATGAAAACTCTAAAAATGTTGCTTGGGAATATCCTTTCCCTGAATTTAGCCACAACGAATTCACTGGCTGGACGTCACATCCAGTCGATAAACCGTACGCAATCGTCTATCTACAGACCTCTTTTGACAACGACCGGATCAAAAAACGCTTTGATTTGAGCGATAAGCTACTCAGTGGTCGCTGGCCATCACCAAACCGAGTCAACGCCGAAGGCAATAGCGAGGTCGAACAATTACTCTGGACGGTAACGCTTGGTGATTTTGTAAGTCTTTACTTGGCATTTTTGAACAATACTCGTCCAATCGAAACTGGCGATAACGACATTGTCGAACTATTTAAGAAGGAGCTCGGATGAGTGGAAGTTTAGACGACCTTACCTTTGATAAATCGAGCTTTACGCAAAATTCCTATTCAAAACGAATCGAAAAACCTTGGGGTTATGAACTACATTGGACGCCAGCCGACAAGCCCTATATGGGCAAAATATTACACGTCAATGCCGACGCAAGGCTTTCCTTGCAGCTTCATGATAAAAAACAAGAGAGTTGGCTAGTATTAAGTGGTAGGGCTAAGGTAATATGGGAAAATGCTAACGGCGAACTAACCGAAACTGAATTACAGCAAGGCCAAGGCTACTCCTGTGCATTAGGCCAAAAACATCGACTCGCGGGAATTACTGATTGTGACATCTTAGAAGTGTCGACACCGGAAATTGGGACTACTTACCGTCTTGAGGACGACTATAAAAGGCCGGACGAAACAGAAGCCCAACGAAGTACAGAAAGAGCCTAGAGCTATATCGGTTTGTCTTTTAATTTCATCTTAAAGGCGAGATAGCTAGTAAATAAGTGCAGGCCAAAATACTCAAAAATTACCACCAAAAATAACTTAGTATCCCAGGCAGAAACAAACAAAGACATCACAAGTCCGCCGACAATATAATCGGTTTGGTCGAAGGGGAACCAACTACTTCCAGCTGCGATACCGGACTGTCTCTTGAAGAAACTTTCGATAGCATCACCAGCTAGTGCTCCGAATCCCATCAACATGCCTCTAATTACTAAATGACGGAAATAATCTGGTGAGGCGTGATAGTGCCAAGTGGCTACCATACTAGCGATTATTCCTGCAAATACTACGCCGCTCACTAATCCGCGCCAGGTTTTGTTTTGCCCAAAAATCCTCACGCCTTTGTATGATTTGCCAAGATCTAAAGGAGTTTTCCAGCGATTAATTACTGGAACTTTATTGATAAGTACTGGAGCCATGTTTGATAGACCAGCTGGCAAGAAAAAAAAGAATGCTTCGACAAATATATTCATGATTTAATAAACCTTTTTCTTAGTCGATGACCCTTTGGATAGAGAAGCGTGCGTATTGGTGGGCGATCTGTGACTAAATTGGCGGTTTTTAGCAAATCGACCAAGTTATCTACCGTCGGTATTGCCTGAATTTCCGTGTAGGTTGTGCCCACTCCCTTATGGCCATGCGCGTCGCTGCTGGCTGCCATCGCTACTTTGTTTTTAGTTGCCCAAATCACTGCTTCTGGACCGCAATTCTGGAAGAACGCACGACCATTCTGCACCTCAACTATGTCAACTTGACTGGATATTCTATCTAAGGCCTCAACTGTTATGCCGTGGCGAACTGTCTCGAAAGGGTGTGGAATATAAACAAGACCACCTTGAGCTTTTATTTTGGCTACTGTATCTTCTGGACTTTGCCCAGCCATAATTTTTTCACTCAGAAAGAGGCCAATTATCTCACCCTCACTCGTCATAACCTCTTCGCCGACAATAATTTTGCCGGGATATTTGGCCGCCAACTCAAGTGCTAAAGTCAGGGAATTGTGATCTGTTACGGCGATACAATCTAGAAGACCAGACTCAATAATTTTGCCATATTGATAAGTTCGAATACCGCCGTCTGGCGATTCGCTTGAGTGACTATGAAAATCAACCTTTATCACTGGTATTTAGCTTTCGAGTAATTTTGATTAGCCTTCCGAATGCTGTTAGCCATGACGAAATAGCAATAATTATTACTGCCCAAATGATATTACCGAAGAATAAACCAACAACTAACACGAACATTCGGACTTCGAACCGCATTAGGCCGTCTTGAAATAAACGATTCACTTCGTTGGCAGGCAATTTACCGGCAACGGCTGTTTCGCCTTTAGCTTTAACATAACTAACTAGCAGTGACCCGCCACACGCCAAAACTGCCCAAATTGTTAAATAAGGCTTACCGACAGCGACAACTGCATAAGCAGCGCCGGTGTAGAGCATGACTTCCTTCATTCTATCTGTGGTGGCGTCTAGCAACATACCAGCGTTACTGGCACGTTTTTGTAGGCGGGCTAGTTCACCGTCTAAAGTGTCAAATAATCCAAAAATTATCAGAAGAATTGCTGCTGTCGTATAAAATCTGCCAGCTATCAACCAAGCTATAGGCAAGTGGGCTATCAAACCAGTAATAGTGACTGAGTTAGGCGTTATGCGACCACCTGTCATAGCGTTTAGCAGGCGCGCCAGCTTACCCATAAACTTCTTAACAACTGTTCGTACGGCATTCAGTAGTTCGTTCATAATTACTATTAGTATACCTTAGGCTCTACTTTGCTTGGTATACTAATTATATGAAAAGAGGAGATGCGGTAAGGCAACGGTTATTGAAGGCGCTGGTTCTGTCTAATATTATTAGCGTTTTGCTTTATTTGCTTGGGGCAATATATTACCACGACAACTTACTATGGTTCCTTAACTGGAACTTAGCCCTGGCTTGGCTACCTTTGCTGTTCTCGTACTTATTAATAAGAACCATTAAGAATAATCGTTGGCTGAGTACTAGAGCTATAGCATATAGCTTATTGTGGATCGGCTTCCTGCCTAATAGCTTTTATATTGCCAGCGACTTAATACATATCAGACTCGCTACGAGTTCGTCGGCTATTTTTTACGCAACCGTCATACTATCCTATACAATCAACGGATTCATTCTTGGCTTTACTAGCTTGTATCTTATTCATAAACAATTAATCAAAAGACTAAACGCCAGAACATCGCATATTATTGTCACATTTGTTTTATTTATCAGCAGTTTTGCCATATATCTTGGTAGATATATGCGCTGGAATACATGGGATTTGGTTGTAAATCCTAGCGGTCTAATATTTGATGTTTCTGATCGAATAATTAACCCTGTTTATCACAAACAGACGTTTCTTGTGACCATATTACTGTTTCTTTTACTTAGCGGTATCTATATGGTTATCTGGCAACTAATCGAAGCTATCCGCTCATCTAAGGACTAATCTGTTAAACTAATATTATATGGAAGAAATAAAACAATTATTAACCAACGTTTGTAAGCAGCTTTTTGATTTAGATATCATGCCTGAGCTGACTCGTCCAGATGTAAAATTTGGTGACTACACAACAAATATCGCTCTAGTACTTAGCGCTAAACTAAACAAAACTCCACGAGATGTAGCGGTTATGATTTCCGACAAAATAGACTCTACTCTAATCTCAAAAGTTGATATTGCAGGACCAGGATTTCTTAATATAAGCTTGACTGACGATGCGTTGGTCAAAACTATGATTTCAGCAGCAGCCAAACCGTTGTTAGGACAAGTTGCCGTTGTTGAATATTCCGATCCTAATCCTTTCAAAGTTTTGCACGCCGGACATTTATATACGAGTGTAGTCGGTGACGCTATTGCTAACCTGCTAGAGACAGCAGGCGCCACTGTTCACAGAGTAAATTTTGGCGGTGATGTTGGTAGGCATGTTGCCCAAACAATGTGGGCGATTATTGATAAACTTGGTGGCGAAAATCCAGAAAAATTATCAGCAATTGCTGAGAACGAAAGAGCTCCTTGGATGGCTGAATGTTACATAAGTGGAACGGCAGCTTTTGAAACAAATGAGGACGCTAAACAGCTAATTTTGGAGTTAAACAAAAAAATATACGCTATTCATGCCAATAAAGATCACGACTCCGCTCTTAGCCAAATATATTGGACTTGTCGAACTTGGAGCTACGATTATTTTGATGCTTTTTACGAGCGCATTGGTAGCCACTTCGAAAAGTATTATCCAGAAAGCGAAGTTGCTGATCTTGGGCTTACGACTGTCAAAGAACAACTATCAAAAGGTGTATTTGAGCAGTCCGACGGAGCGGTGGTGTTTGCAGGTGAAAAACACGGGCTACACACTCGAGTATTTATAAATAGCCAGGGTCTGCCGACATATGAAACCAAAGATGTAGGACTAATTATGACTAAATGGAACGATTACCACTTCGATAAATCGGTCGTCATAACTGGCAACGAAATAGAGCAATATATGTCAGTAGTATTAAAAGCTATCGAACAATTTGCACCAGAATTAGTCAAAGTTACCAGTCATTTGACGCACGGCATGGTCAAGTTAAAAGGTGGCATTAAAATGAGTAGCCGACTAGGTAATATATTAAGAGCAGTGGATGTGCTTGATGCGGCGGCGGAAGCCAATCAACTCGCTACAGGCAAAAATGATGTCGATATAGAGCTTGGCGCTGTTAAATATGCTTTTCTAAAACAGCGTACCGGGGGCGACATAATATTTGACCCCGAATCGTCTATAAAACTAGAGGGAAATAGCGGACCTTACTTGCAATATGCCCACGCTAGAGCGCGCAGTATTCTAAGCAAAAAGACACTAACCGAAAAGCAACCAATAACAAATCTAGAAGGTTTCGAACGCGATTTGACCCGAAAAGTAGGCGAGTACCAGAGTATTGTCAGTCAGGCCGTGACCGAACTTATGCCTCACTATATTTGCACTTATTTATACGAATTAGCTCAAGTTTTTAACCGTTTTTACGAACAAAATAAGGTGATTGACGATCCACGGGAAAATATTAGACTACAACTAGTTGAAGCCTATGCCAATACTCTACGCAGTGGCCTAGATTTACTCAGTATTTCCGCCCCAGAACAGATGTAACCACCTATTCTAGAGAGGTAGCCGACTAAATTCAGTTATAATAGGGTCTAGTAGCATTATCAAGGAGGAAATATGGCAGAAGAAACGAAAATTATCACAAGAAAAGAAGTCACAGTAGCGTTACCGGTAGTAAATTCACCAAAATGGTTACGCGGCTTTATTGCATTTATCCGCGAGCAAGGTGTAGTCGGAGTAGCCGTTGGTTTGACTCTTGGTTTGGCGTCAAAAAGTGTCGTGGACTCGCTAGTTGCTAATATTTTAAATCCGATTATTAGCATGCTCTCAGGAGGCGATAGCCTTGTCACAAAATATGTTTGCCTTGATTCGATAGGTGGCGCTTGCAAGACTAAACTTGGCTACGGTCAATTCCTTAGCGATATTGTTGGCTTTATAGTAATCGCCTTCGTTGTTTACTTTGCGGTCAAGTTACTAAAACTAGACAATCTAACTAAAAAATCAAAATAATGACTGATGACGAATTAAAATCCAAACTATCCAAAGAACAGTACGACGTACTAAGAGGTAAGGCGACCGAAGCGCCGTTTAGCGGCAAATTCCTGCATAACGACAAGACTGGTATGTATACCTGCGGGGCGTGCGGGGCCGAACTATTTACTTCCGATACAAAATTTGACTCTGGATCTGGTTGGCCTAGTTTTTATGACGTCGCCAAGACTGGGGTAGTCAAATTAGAGTCCGACTCCAGCCTAGGAGCAGAACGAACCGAAGTTATATGTGCAAAATGTGGTAGTCATCTTGGCCATCTATTTGATGACGCCTACGACCAGCCAACTGGCCAAAGATACTGCATCAACTCACTAGCACTAGATTTCAAGCCAAAAAAATAAATAGACACGACGGCATTTTAGGGCAACGGCCTGCTATAAGTTATAATGTCCACTAATGAATAAATCAGCTATCCTACCATCTAAACTATTATGGGTTGACCTTGAGATGACAGGTCTTGACCCTAAAAACGACGTAATTCTTGAAGTAGCTGCTGAAATTACAGATTTTGACTTTAAAACTTTGGCTAGCTATGAGGCAAGAGTGCAACAAAAACAGGAAACTGTAGCAGCTCGGATGCAAGCCAACATCTGGTGGAAGGAATTTCCTGAAAACCGGGACGACTTTTTGACTAAACTCGACAAGGGCAAATCGTTAAAATTAGTAGAGCAAGAACTGATCAAAATCGTAGACCAGCAGTTTGGTAATGAGCCAGCTATCTTGGCAGGCAACTCTATATTTAACGATCGCCGCTTTATAGAATACTGGTGGCCGACATTAGACCTCAAACTGCACTACAGAATGCTAGACGTGAGTAGTTTTAAAATACTAATGCAAGGTAAGCACGGTCAAGAATACGAGAAGATCAACGCCCACCGAGCTTTTGATGACATCCAGGCCAGTATCGCCGAACTCCAATACTACTTAGACTGGTTCAAAAAACAAAACTAGAAAAGCGCCGTTAAATAAAAGCTTAAAAGCTCTACCTAAGTATTCCCAGTTCTTTTGCTTTTTGATTAAAAGCCTTATCTTTTGCTAAGTTTTTATGAAAATCCGAGGCGTAAAAATCCTTAAGTATTTTGGACCATAGCTGCTCATGTGCATTAATGTCAGAATCGTTAATCATGTGGCGCGGATATGAATATACCGGAATTGGACATGCGTAGAACCTAGATCCACGAATGTCGGCATCAATTAAAGGCTCTGCAAATGGATCGTCATTCTCCCATTCGGCTACAGAACCTAAGATAGCTTTGTCGGGGTAGCCAAGGATAATGCCGTATGCGATGTGATAAAGATTCTCTTCTTTAAAATGACTAAATCTTGAATCTTGTTTAAGCAAGATACTCATAGCCTCGATAAGTTTGTCGCCTGTGCTTATAAGTTCAAGTTTGCCGTCGCCTAGTAGCTTAGTGTTGTTTAGCACGTAATCAAGCCCTTGAGCGATAATAACATCATACCTAGTATATTTTTCTTTAGTGGTAGAGGTTTTATCAATTCCAAATTGAGATAAATAGACTGCGGTAATTGAACTAAGGATTTCTATGGAATCCTGAATTTCTTTCGTCCAGGTACTTAATTGCTTGTTGCCGTATCGGGAAGTCGCATAATAAACACCGTCACACATTGCTCGCGCCCCGCTAAGAGTTAGCACTGAATTTGGTGCAATCCAGTATGCTAAAGCGGCCGAACTAGTCTGCTCCTTAAGCTTTGTGAGTATATTGATTGCAGTTTCTGCGCTAGGCTGATTCATAACATAAGTATAACTTGTTGTTTATATATCTCATTACATTTTCATAATAGGCCAGGAAGGGGTAAACCTGACCGATTTATTTTGGCGGAGAAGGAGGGATTCGAACCCTCGATACCCGTAAGGGCATACTGCTTTTCGAGAGCAGCGCCTTCAACCACTCGGCCACCTCTCCACATAATTAATCATTTTAACAGACTAAGTTAATTGCCGCTTTAAGTTGTTTTATGCAACGTCGCCAAATATCGTTAAAACGCTAAGCTTACTTATACAATATATTTCCCTAGTGACAAAATAATAGTTTTAATGTACTCTTCGTTATGAAAGACGATACAGAAGAGTAAGGCCATTGATCTTTGACGACTAGCAATAGTCACAGAAAGGTTATCAATGAGAATCAACAACTTCAACCGTGTTTTAACCATAGACTTCGACGAGTCACTTATCGAAGCCTTATCTGTCAAACTCCTCAAAGCAGGCTTCATCGTCGACTCTAGTCCTACCACAACCGACAACTTCACACTGGCTAACCAACACCCTTACGACGCTTTAATATTAGACACCGGCCTAAATGTAAATAACGTGTTCGAGACCTGCGAGTCCTTAAGGGCTAACGGGGTATTGACGCCAATATTGATGCTATCCGGCAATAGAGATGAGTACAGCACTATTCATGGGCTAGAAGTTGGTGCGGACGAGTATATATGCAAACCAATAAGTAACAACGAACTTATCGCTAGAGTTAGTGCGTTAGTTCGGCGAAACAACAAATCCTTTACTACTCGATGGCTGAGTCGTAGCGGGCTCGATTTAGACTTGAATACCAATATTGTACAACTGGCAGAAAACGCAGTCTGCTTAACAAAAAAGGAGGCCGAACTGTTGCACAGACTAATGGGCGACACTCCAGCCATTATCAGCAGGGAACAGCTACTCAAAGATGTCTGGGGGATCAAAGAAGACCACACTAGCAATCGACTTGATGTTTATATACGGCGGCTACGCGATAAATTAAAAACCATAAATGCCGATTACCTAGTGCAGACGCTGCGGGGAAGTGGTTACTTTTTTGGCGTCGATGATCAAGTAGGCGTCAAACGCCTGACTTAAATTTTCATATTATCGTATTGGTTGGTTTTTTTAGGTTCGGGTTGTTTCTTGGCAAAGCTTAGAGCGCCGGTCTCTATAGCTCTGATGCGGACTTGGCCAGGAGATTCTGACGCCCAATACCATGCGCCACTAGTGTCTCTGGATGTAGCATCAAAATCGCCCGTCTCCCTAGACGAGTCTACTAATGCTTCATGATGAGCATGCTCAAATTTTGATTCGTTACTATGCGCATGCAATAAAGTCGTAACGCCCACTTCGGCAGCTAACTCTCTGGTTTTATCCTGAAATGCTTCATCGAATGTGTAATGGGCACCGCCCTTAACTACTTCACCGCCTAGACTCCTAATAGCAGTATCAACCATAACTCTGCGCATCGACTCTACCAGCAAGCCGTTAAGCGTATCATTAGTCTTGAGCATTTCTTCGTCTTCTAATAATTTAGCTAGAGGGAAGCGGCCCTTTTCGTCTATAGGATATTTTGTTATTAATTCCTCTAGGTCTGCGGCCTCTTTTTTAACCTGAGATTTATCTTCCTCGGTTCTGCCCGCCCAGAAAACACTGGTATCGTCTGCTTTTTGCTTAGATCTATTATAAGCCTGGTCAATATCCAACGAACCGTATCCTGTCAGCGCACTACTTAGATACTCGCTGTCAGAATAATAAGAAGACGACAGGTTATTATTGCCGTCCCTTAATCTCTTGATCTGACCCGCCAGACCAAGAACCTTACCACTCTCTCTTAAGTCAGCAACACTAATCTTATAGCTACCTTCTTGACTATCGACTAAATCACCATCTGGCAATGGCTCATCAACAAGCTCTACGGTTATCGTCTCTTTAGGCAATTCAATCGCACTGCCAGCAGTGGCCATCCAGTAAGTATCAACATCTGCCATAGCGGCTGGAGCACCATTTAACTCGAGCATACCAGCCATCGGTGCAATAACCGTCGCTTTTTGAGACGAAAAATCACCCCACATATGTGATGTAACAGTGTGATTTAGAGCTAAGTGTATAGAATCTCGTGGAAACTGGTCGGCTGTATTAACGTTGTATTCAGCTGTAGATAAAATCTTACCATCGACAGGAACCGACCGAGAAGTATGCACGGCAACAAGTCCAGCCTCTCTTACTTTTTCGATTACATCTTCATCCACAGCATCGCCGGCTTCGGTAAATTTAGCTTTAGTCTCGACCTCGCCATTAACCGACAGGGCGCCAACACGGCTAGCAACATATTTCTCATCAAATTCTTCACTCAGCCTGTCGGCTGCCTGTTTAGCCCCCTCATCGCCAGACAAACTAAGTGCCATCAACATAAGGCCTTGCTCTCTATTACCATCAACCTCTAAAGACGAAGAAACATTAAAAGTCTGCTTCATTAGATCTAGTGTTCGTTCAGAATACTTCCTGGTTGCTAGTTCTTCACGCATAGATAAAAGGCTAGCTGAATCTTCGGGTCTATCTGATGCTAATAGTAGAGCTACATCAACTAGACCCTCCATAGTAGCTGGGGCGTGAACAAGAACGGGCTTATCTGCGCCAGATAGTAGCGCATCACGACTATCAGACGAGCCTGGACGACCAAGCACCATAGACTCATTTGACCCGGTGAGACTAGACTTCCAGTCACCAAATTTTTCTGACGATGTTCGTACTGGAGCTATATCGCTAGACAGAATAACATTAGTAAGACTAGAATCACCCTCTACTATGGGCAACTCTTCTTTACCACGAAACTGAACTTCAAAGGCCGGTGTTGTAGCGCTAGCAGGCACCATAAAACGAGAACGCAAGAAACGATCACTATCTAAAACATCGTGGTGAGGCAGTAGCTGTTCTACGTTATGTGGTAGAATTTCCGATCCAGGTCCTGCTGATGGTATTGTGACTGTTTCTGACATATTTTTTTTAATTTTACTAGAGTTATATTATCATGCTTTTGTTTATGCAACAATATAGTTTTGCGCTATTGAGAATGCTTTAGAAGGAAGGGTGGATAGATGATTTTTGAGGACAAATAAATAGGCCAGGACCGTGTGGGCCTGACCGATTTATTTTGGCGGAAGAGGTGGGATTCGAACCCACGGAACCGTTGCCGGCTCTCCTGTTTTCAAGACAGGTGCACTCGACCACTATGCGACCCTTCCATATAACAGATAGATTATACCAGAAATTTGCAAAAAAGTTATGGCGGGTAGGGCCAAGATACTGAAGCGAACAATTTATTTGTTTGACTAGTAAAAAAATAGGCCAGGGCCGTGTGGGCCTGACCGATTTATTTTGGCGGAGAAGGAGGGATTCGAACCCTCGCGGGAGCTTGCGCCCCCCTAGCAATTTAGCAAACTGCCCCCTTGAGCCACTTGGGTACCTCTCCTTGCAGTAATGTATTATAACAGATAGGAACTACTTGCAACAAAACCTTAAAAATATCCATCCCCAGAACTAGCTATACTCACTTTCAAAAAGGTCGTGTACAATAAGCTTATGCAAAAGGATGAAACGGCTGAGACAACCAAAGAGGGCGAAGACCAAGCAGCGCCCTGGATTTTCAACGAAACCGACGGACAGACACCGGAAAATACCGACACCAACAACAAGCAGCCCGACATTAGCTGGACAGCACTAGAATATGCTCACCACGAAAAAAATACTAGGTGGTATATAGTACTGTCGATAGTTGCAGCTGGAATTGCTGTATTGGTATATTTTATCAATAACAAAAGCATCACCTCACCACTAGCTATTATAGCTTTCGCTATAATGTTTGCGGTATTGGCGTCACGAAAACCACGCGAACTAGAGTATCGCATTGAAAAGACTGGAATCCTCGTCGACAACAAGCTATACCCTTATGCCGACTACAAATCTTTTATGGTAGTCGAGGAGGATGAGCTGCGATCAATTTGGCTGCATCCTATAAAAAGATTCAATCTTATTGTACCAATTTATTTCCACCCCGAAGACGAGAAGAAAATCGTTGACACCATAGCAAGCATTATTCCAATTCAGAATCAAAAGCTGGACCTTATTAGCCAGCTTATGCATTACCTTCATTTCTAGCCAAAAACTGGTAATAACCGATATATTATGTTAAAATCATCTCTGTTGTTTGGGTAAAGTACATAGTATGTACCCGTAGCTCAGCTGGCGCAGCTTGCTGCAAGAATCAATAGTAGCGTTTACGCTCTATCTGAAAAGCCGAGATGATTGGGTGCAGCGTTAACAACAAACATAGTATGTACCCGTAGCTCAGCTGGATAGAGCGTCGGCTTGCGGAGCCGAAGGTCGTAGGTTCGAATCCTATCGGGTACACCAAAAAGAGAGCCCCTCGTAAGAGGGGTTTTCTTTTTGGTGCCCAATTAGGTTCGGTTCTACGACCCGACAAGCTTGCTTGACAGCAGTCGTAGGTTCGGTCATCAGTCTTATGCCCGAGATTATTCTCGGCGCATAGATTGATGTGCTTTAGTCTATCGGGTACACCAAATTAAGAATCCCTCGTAAGAGGGGTTTTTAATTTGGTGTCGTCGACAGGTTTCGGTTCTACGACCCGACAAGCTTGCTTGACGGCAGTCGTAGGTTCGATAATCCCCCGCGGCTTTAGCCGCAAATACGTACAAATCATTTTTGAGAAAATATAACAGCGTCAATAGTTTTTACACCATCAGCCTTCAGCAAAGTTGCCACTGCCTCCAACGTTGCTCCAGTAGTCACTACGTCGTCTACTAGCAACACATGTTCACCAATAAGAGAAATATGCTTAAGTATTCTATAAGCATCCTTTAGCTGCGCAACCCTAAGACTGCGCTTGGCGCCAACTTGGCGTGATTGACTCAACCTAATTAATGCAGAGACTTTTCTGGTTCCTATAGTTCTAGATACCTGATTTGCGATTAATTCAGTATGGTCATATCCCCTATGCCTAAGTCGACTGGTGGCGGTAGGGACGGGGATGATTAAAATCGAAGAGCTATCTGACAATATCTGAACCATGAAGTTGGCCATGATGACTGCAATAGATTGAACATTAGAATATTTGAGTCCATGAACTAATTGCTTTGGAGTGCCGGACAATTCTGATCGTACATATACCCGCCTTAACTTGCTTGAAGGTCGGCATTTAGCACAAACAGCAAAATCTATAGTTGATGCGTGGCAGATGTAGCATCGAGAGGGGACTGCAGGACAAATAATAGGCTTACAAGCGCGGCACACTATCGATCCTTCGAAGCCACAAACAATACAATCATAAGGAGTGACGATTGATATGATTCGTTCCATTATAGTCATTGCAATTACAGTTTAGAGAAGATTTAGGGTAAATAATATGACCCTTTAGATGAATAATGCTTATGTGCAGTCTGTAATGATGTAGATATTGTGTTGTAAATATATATTGATTAGTTGAAGCCTTGCCGATGCTAGGATATACTATATGTAAATATAAAAACGATCTACTCTAAACTCATTATCTCAAATATCTCTGTGGAGGGTAAAAACCAATGGCACGACGTAACCGTAGCGAAGACTTATTAATGGAAGAAGACGAACTTACAGCAGCTTTTCTTGGAGACGACGACAACATTATCATAAATGAACCAGCACAAGTTGCACAGCAATCTGCACCGTCTAATGACGAATGGGACGAAGAAGAAGCCGTACCAGGGCAGTTGGCTGTAGATGTTTACGAAACCAAAGAAAAATTGGTCGTAAAGGGCCGTGTTGCTGGCGTAAACAAGAGCGAACTTGATGTCAGTATCGCAGACAACACACTAAGCATTCGCGGCACATTGTCAGCAGGCAACGAAGATGACGTCGAGAACTACTTCGTACAAGAGTGTTACTGGGGTGAATTCTCTCGCAGCATTACTCTACCTGTACCTGTTAAAGAGGACGAAATCGAAGCCTTACTTAAGGACGGCGTTTTGACGATCTCATTCAACAAGCTTAAACAAGACACTGTTAAGAAGATCCAAGTACTATAGCCGTAGTGTAAGCCAAATTTATAAAACAACCCTGACTATACAAGCAGGGTTGTTTTATATTTACAAACGGAGAAAGAAGCTACGACTTCTTTATTAACAAATGACTATAGCGAAGGGAGGAGCAATACTCCGCTAAACCAACGGTGAATAGTCGCTATTTATATTTATACGTACTGAGCCGCTAGCATTTTTTTTACATAATACAGTCTCTGAATGCAAGGTAGTATGTTCGGGTACTTATTTAATAAAACTCTAGTGATTAATCTAGCTAATTGTAGTAGCCTTACCAATAACGATTCTTACAATTACTTGCGCAACAGCAACAATAGCTAACCCTAACATCGCGTAGATAATAGTTGTCTTCGCTGAGTTAATTTTACCTGCATCTCCACCTGAAGTGATGTATCTGAAGCCTCCTATAAGTACAAAAACAACAGATATTAAGCCGACCAGTAAAGACAGGACATTTACAGCTGTATCAATAATATCCTGCAGTGTCTGATTAGTAGCAGCATCGTTACAAGCATTTGGCGCGGCTCCAACTGCTGTTAATTGTGTGCCCTTACATAGGTTAGTGCTGATGTCTGCTGCGTCAACTAGAGATGGTGTTAAAGCAGGGAAGAGCAACGCTCCGACTGCGCTAACTGTGATTAAAAACTTTTTTATTGATTTGTTCATGTTTG
>JBAXJI010000011.1:0-26899 GCA_037137935.1 Candidatus Saccharimonadota bacterium
ATGCATATAAGCTAACGAAAAGCGGAGAAGCATTAAAGCCAACATTATTTGAACTTGCCAAATGGTCTCAAGATAACTTGAAAGCTTATAATACAGATATTGAAGATATCGTATAATCTTTTGATCTAAATACAGTTGCAATAGTGTCTACGGTGGCCCTCCAATATGACTGCGCCTAACAGTTAATTTTGTTTAGTATGAATAGGTAATCCAATAGGATTACGTCTTTGTTGAAGGCTGTGTTGCTGGATATAGGCAAGATATAGCTATGGCAGCCTTGATTTATCTGTTGAATAAGGCGGCGGTTTAGCTTATGCTTACTATAAGTTATTTAATTGAGAGGGCTACATGTACAAAAACACGCTCAAGGTCATGAGCTCTTCGTTGATAAGTCTTGTTTTATTTTTGGGATTAGTGCCGCATATTCATGCTTCGGCTTTGGTTACCGAATTTAACGTACCCTCATCAAACTCGGGCACATCAGGTATTACCTATTATGGTCCAGATGGTGATCTGTGGTTTACCGAGCGCCAAACTAACAAGATTGGCAAGATGACCCCAGCTGGAGTTTTTACTGAATATAATATTCCTACTACCGGCGCAGATCCATTGAGTATTACCTCTGGACCAGATGGTAATCTGTGGTTTACCGAGAACGGAGCAAACAAGATTGGCAAAATAACGCCAACTGGCACAATCACCGAATATGCAATTCCAAGTGCAAACTCACTCTTAGCGAGTATTACAGCTGGTCCGGATGGTAATCTATGGTTTGTCGAAACTAATAATGACAAAATCGGCAAAATAACGCCAACTGGCACAATCACCGAATATGCAATTCCAGTAAGTTTATATGCCGCATCCCCTATTGGAATAGCATCCGGTGCTGATGGCAAGATCTGGTTCACCCAAGTAAATGCCAATAAGATCGGGTCAGTTACTACTAGTGGTGTGTTTGCTGAATATGATATTCCTACGGCTTCTAGCTTTCCATGGGACATTGCCGCCGGAGGAGATGGAAACTATTGGTTCCTTGAAGGGTCGGGATCGACTAATGGTAAAGTTGCCCGGATTACACCAGCTGGAGTCATAACAGAATTCCCATTACTGCATCCCGCAAGTTTTCCGTGGCGTATTGCAACCGGCCCTGGCGGTAGTCTGTGGTTCTCAGAGAGTAGTGCTTTGGGATTAATTATGCAAATAAACCCTAACGGTACAATCACTGAATACAATGTCCCATCAACTAATGCCGGCGCTTATGACTTAGTAGAAGATGGTGATCATAATATGTGGTTTGCTGAATCCGCTACTGACAAAATTGCTAAAATTTCGGGATTTTCATATCCCACAGCACCAGCAATAATAAATCATTCATCTACAGTTAGTACTGGATCCAGCGTCATAGTTGATGTCTTGACCGGAGTGGCTGGAAACCCCGATGCCAATACTCTACAGATAGTTTCGGGTCCTTTACATGGCACGGCAGTTGATCCTCCAAACACCATAACCTATACGCCAAACAAGGGGTATATAGGACCGGATAGTTTGACCTATCGTGTTTGTTCTACGGACAACCCATTGCTCTGTACTCAGGCCGTACTATCCTTTAACGTTGTAGTCGGCATACCAAATACTGGATTGGGAGGCAGCGCAACGAACCAGTACCAGAACATCTATGACATATTTGCGGTATTCTCACTTGCTTTGTTTATGAAGCTTGTACTAGTTAAGAATTCAAAGATTCGGCGCGCACCATAGCCAGTCCTGACGTATTAAAGTATTTTTCGTAAACATTTTATTTGTCTTAGCCTATACGTTGGTCCTTAAATACGATTTTTTATACAAATTAAAGCGATAGCATCGTCAGTTTGTAGGTAAATAAAGCACCAGTTTGGCAAACATTATTAGGTGCGCTAAGATAACTACATACGATGAAAAATGATAAAAATAGCACAATTCGCACTGACCCCGAATTATGGGAAGATTGTAAAATCGAAGCTGTCGAAAAGATGAACGGTAAGTTTTCTGCTCGTGCCATGCAATACGCAGTTAAGTTGTACAAGGAAAGAGGTGGGGACTACATCGGTGAAAAGCAAGATACTAACTCTCTAAAACAATGGACTGATGAAAAATGGGGCTACACTGGCGAAGCTGGTCATAGCAGGTACCTCCCACTCAAAGCCAGACAAGAATTATCGCCCGGAGAGAAAGCTGCCACTTCAAGAGCAAAAAATATTGGAACACAACAAGGTCATCAATGGGTAGCTCAACCTGAAAATATTGCCAAAAAAACTAGTAAATTCAGACACAAAAAAGAATTGCCGGAGAGTTAGCATATCTACAGATCCTGCGTCTGACACGCCTGGATTTGAATAATAAAAGTATTTTTTAATAAATGATTTATGCATATAATAGATCTAGAATTAACATAAGGATTATCGTATGAATACAAGCATGGATTGGTTAAATATTGGACTATGGGGAATGATCACAGGAGCATTAGCCATAGGTTTGTTGAGTATGACTTTACGCAAAGAGGATAGGCATCACGCCATTCTAGCAGGCTGGATTACTGTGACTGCAGCAACTTCTTACTATGCTTTAACTACTGGTTTTGGCGACCTTACAGTCAATGGGCATATTTTGCATGTCGCACGTTACGCTGATTGGGTTATCACTACTCCTTTATTGCTAGCGAGCTTAGTGGTAGTTGCTCTGCCAAGAAATAAAAGTAAAGACCGGACATCTATTTTAGCCGGAATCATTGGTTTAGATGTTTTTATGATTGTAACTGGCTTATTTGCCACGTTAACAGATAATCGGTGGCCATGGTACATCTTTAGTTGTGTGGCATTAGTACTAGTAGCTTTTATGCTATATGTTGTCGTTCTAAACGAATCAAAAAAGGTAGCTGGTGATAAAATAACAAAAATCTACATACCGCTAACTTTTTTCTTGTCAGTTTTATGGTTTGCGTACCCTGTAGTATGGTATCTTGCGGGTACCGGTGTAGGTACGATAACTGCTCAGACAGAAGCTGCAATGTATGCAGTACTTGATGTAACCGCTAAGGCAGGCTTCGGGTTAATATTACTTGCAAGCATTAAGTTTTTGGAAGGCCGCGTTAATCCAAAAGATGGCGAATCAACCACTGAAGCAGCTTGTAAATAAATAGCTTAAAAAGAAGTTGTTGACTACAAGCTAGTCACTCAAATGTAATACAAAAGGTATTTTTAAAACCCCTCTAACTAGGGGTTTTAAATTTTAGGATTAGAGGCTCATTACTGCAGATTGGTTTGAATTATTATGTTATGATGCGATTGACACTTAATAGTTAGGAGTACCTATGGCAGCCGGAACAAAACTAGACCCCTGGAAACTAAAAACACCTCCACTATCTTCGGAGTACGAAATGTATCTAGACGAAAAGGATGGCAAGGAAGTTATTGTCTGTGTCGTAGGCAAAACCACTCTATTTTATGACAAACAAGCAATTGAAGATTTACACGCAATGCTCAAAAAGCATGGTGATTGGATTGAGCTTGGCAGCGCAGATGAGCAGAAACCTGCAAAAGAAGGCACCGTTGAAGCCTGGGGTCGTTCTGACAAAAACCCTGTTGGCGGCTGGTATGGACTTAAAAAAGGCCTTCGAGGACGATTTGGAATGTATATGCCGCCACTACTTGAAGAGCTAGGTTTGGCCGAAGTTGAGCACAATCCACGCGGAAACAGAATGAAGGCAAAGTAATGACAAGCACAATAATGGTGACCTATGAAATAAAGCCCTTACTAAAAGAGGTACACGTCGGCCTAATTAATGAAGTATTTGCACAGCTAAAAATTGCAAAACTAGAAAATTTTGACTATAAAGTTTTATGTTCTAATGATGGAGTGACATTCACTCATATTTCGACATTTCAAAGCGAAGACGGTACGAATCCGATCAGTCAATTAAAAGCATTTCAAGATTTCGGTAGTAGTCTGCAAGACCGAGTAGTGTCGCCACCAAAAGCAGAATCGATAACTCTGATAGGTAATTACACGGAACAAGTTTAACGAAGAATCGTTTAAATCGATCTGGAAAGCATAATTCTAAATCGCTTGTGTTCCTTCGTCTTATATGGTGCTTAGTTCAGAGTGCACCCAAAGTAATACTCAAAACAATCCACTAGCTAATTTATGGCAGTAAATGCATTGCCGTAAAAATCAGACCACTTGCAAGTGGGGGCAATACTAAGTTATCGGTCCCGCCCGACAAACTGGCTTCAGCAAGAGTCAGAGCAAGCGCAGAAACGAAAACTATCCATATTGGTACGTGAGTCAGAACAACCAAGCCAATTATAACTGTTATGATGAAAAAAAATGAACTTCCAACATAAGTTTTTTCACCTTGCCATAACTTGAACTTTTTCTTGCCATAACTTTGACCAAAAACACTAGCAAAACCATCACTAAGGGCCATAACTAGAACTCCATACATAAACAACTGATTGTTGCGGAAGAGTAGTGCGGTTAAGAATATTGATACTGGGAAATAAAGCTCACCGAATGTCCTACGACTAACTTCATGAATTGAACTAAATATATTTTTACGTTTTGATACAAACATTACAGGCAAAAACAGTAAACTCAAAACCATAATTTGTTGGAAATCCATAAACAAAGGTAAAAGCGAAGCACTCGTGCCAGCTAAAATATGAGCAATTTTTCTTGATATTTCTTTGTTTAGTTTAGATTTACGAGTAATAAGCTCAATCAAAATAAAAAGTGACGTGAAGTATAATGCGGCAATAATGACAATCATGGTTAGTTAAAATCCTGAGCAGTAGCTGATTCTAATGCGTCAGCCAAAAGTTCAATGTCGTTATCGTTTGCAAAAACTCGATTAGCTGCTTGTCTGCCAAGTTCAACTTCCTTATCGTAATCCATTAAACGGGATCCTTGTTGTTCGCCGTCTGATTGTCGTTCCAGTAGTCGGTGCTCTACTTTAGAAATCTCATCTTCTATTTGATAGATGGTAACATCCGTGTAATGTTTCGCTAACAGTAGCAGTAGATTTGCTCTAAGAATTATTAGAGGAATGCGTCCAGATTTAGGTTGCCGAATGCGTGGTATTCCGTAACGATAGGACAGGTCGAAAAGTTGCACCACGTCAAGAAATAATCCTTGGCCTTCTTGGGTATCAAATTCGTCATCAGAAACGAAAATGTGCTCTATGGTTGAGCCGATCTCTCCTTTGCGAGGAGGTCTCGTTGTCCAGGATGGTGTAACCTCCACTATCTTTCGTTTTGATAATTCTTGGACAGCACTTGACTTTCCACTACCTGATGGGCCAATGACAACTAATAAAGGAGAGTTAGACTTTAAAAAATTCAATTTGTTTGTATCCTCATGGAAAAGAGGTATGCTGTTATTGAATCACAAAATTACCATGACTAAACAGACCAATACCTTTCCTGCTCAAATTATAACCGAACTTACAGTATTTACTGCAATTGGCGCTGCTATTGTCGCAATAGTTCCAAATTTTAATTTAACAAAGTACCTTAGTTGGATTAGTACGGATGAGCGGAGATTGAAACTAGGTGTTACGGCTTATTTATTATTTGTGATTACTGCTCTACTACTGTGGGGAGCTCGTAAGGCTCTTAAGCTTCCTTTGAGCTGGTTTATGTATGCGACTATGTTTAACGGTCTTATAATTTTTATTAAGTTTATTTCTTCACCAAATACATATGGCAAATTATCGTCCACATCACTAATCGCCACAGCTGCAGGTGTAGGTTTACTTTATATTTTTGGGGCCACGTGTGTGTATTTATTCTCACAGGGAAAAATCTTAAAGTCACTTAGTAGTGCAAGTAAAAGTAGCGAAGAAGTTAAACTGCTTTTCGCGGCCGGAACCTTTGTATTTGTAAATTTCCTACGTATCGTAATATTTTTATTACCACCATTTTCCAAAACTGCCACGGCGACATACTTAAGCTCAATTTTTCAGGGCGGAGGGCTAATCCTCTCGATAATTTTATTCCTTATTATTTTGGGTGTGGTTGAGGCTTTTGACAGAGCCAAAAATGATAAGACTACTCTCAGAAACGTATACATTTTAAGTGTTTCGATGATAATTATCTTTCATGTGCTATGGGCAATCTTTGTGCGTAGCTTAGGAGTATGTGGATGTTAAATGGCGCTGGTATATTTACTATGATTTCGCTAGTACCAGTTATATTGGCAATAATTGTCGCGGCCACTCATTATAAAAAAATTAGCGTTTTATGGATTATAGTTCTCGTATTATCCTTGTTTTCCGGTGGAGGCTTTATCGTTGCTTTGGTATTTCTACGATGCAATATAAATGTTTTCCAAAAAGAAGCACCGGTTGTTATCACTGGTCAAGTATTGACTGCCCAGCCAGGTGTTTATACTAATGCCGTATCTGGATCGACGCCACCTACGATACAAGTTGCCCCCAAAAAAGGCGGAACTATACTAGCAACCATAGTTAGTGTTGTTCTATGGGTGTCCGGTTTAGCGGTTGTGGGATTCTTCGTAATTGTTACTATCATAGCGATTCAATGCGCAAATGACCCTAAGTGTATGTAAGGAAAAATAAAGAATGAAACCGTGGCTTCTATTAGCATACAAAATGCTACGTCCAAGGACAGTACTTATGATGCTTCTATTTGCTGCAATAGGTGATGCAGCAACCAAGCAGACTTCAGAATATGACTACCGTCTGGCGTTAATCCCTATATTGTTAGGCTGCTTATTTATTGGCGCAACAACAGTAAACGACATAGCGGATGAAGAAATAGATAAAATCAATTTGGCCAGTGATAAAAGAAGGCCTCTCGCAGTTGCCTCGGCTCAAAAAAAGCACTTGCGTATCTTAAATATCATTGCTTTCGTTGTGTCATTATTAATTGCAGTAGCTATAAAACCGGTACTATTGATATTAGTTTTGTTTGCATCTGGGTTGGGCTATATTTACTCAATGCCACCTATTAAAATATCGCACAGAGGATTTTTGGCCCCCCTTCTTTTGCCCATAAATTATGTGCTGTTGCCATTTTTAGTAGGGGCGTCATTGCATACTGGTGGCTGGAACGGGCAAGTTGGTGTTTTATTACTGGGTCTATATGTAAGTTTTATCGGTCGCATAATTCTCAAAGATTTTCGCGACATTAAGGGCGATACTATGTTCGGTAAGCGAACATTTTTGGTTCGCCATGGCGCTAAAAAGACATGTCTGGTTGCTGGCATAGCGTGGGTATTCGGTGATATGATCGTTTCGAGTATTTTTATTACTAAGGAGCCGATGCTTGTAGTGTTGTTACAGCCATTCGTAGGCTCGATTATATTCACCTTATACAAACTGTCTGACGAGAATCAACTTCAACGACAGCTTACTTTGGTAAATTTAGTTGGCAGATTAGGCAACTCGGTTGCCTTAAGCATATTGACCGTGTTAAGCCTAAGGTTTTATCATTACGGTCCTATGAAGGATGGTATGCTACTTATCCTAGTAACATCAGTAAGTATTTATGCATCATATTTTCTCTATGACCTGTATTTAAAACAGGGCATATTAGCGAAAACCTAGGGTTAAATAATTAATAAACCTAGTTAAAGTGCTGGGCTAACGCAGGGGTTAGTCGTGCAGTACCTACCGTTATGAAGCAATAGGATAATTTTGAAAATAGGGATATTAAACTTTCTTTTTTAATGACTATGTTTTTTTGGACTTTTGATGCATAATCATAAGCAATATAACTCACAAGAGGTGTGACTTGAGTAAGCGGACTTCTATCATAAGTACAGTGCTTGGGATTGTGCTGCTTGGCTCAACAATCCTGTCTCCGATTTCGGCCTTGGCTTTTAGTTCTTATGGAGCCGGTACTGTCGGCAACCCATACCGCATAGCTACATGCGCGCAACTAAGCGAGATAGATAGCAACCTTAGCGCATACTATGTCTTGGTGGCGAATATTGACTGCGCTGGTAGTAGTTTTACGGCGTTAGCCTTAAGCGCTTCTTTTACTGGCACCTTGGATGGCCAGTCTCATACTATAAAAAATCTGAACATTGCTGGCAGTGGATTATTTAGTCAAATAACTGGTGGCACCATAAAAAATATAAATCTATCTTCCGGGTCTATTAGCGGATCTGGATATGTTGGCAGTATAGCGGGAATAATTCATGGCGCTACACTCATAAATGTGCATTCTTCTTTAGCTATAGTTGGCGAGGTTTATAACGGTGGCTTGGTTGGTTTGTCATATAATGATTTGTCGATTAGCAATAGCTCCTACGGCGGCTCAATAACTAGCAATGTATTTTCTGGAGGCTTGGTTGGTCTTATATTCGACAGCGGTACAAACCTAATTACGGATTCGTATTTTGACGGTACTTTTACCTTGGTGGCAAGGACATTTCCTACGGTATCGCCAAGTCATTCTAATGGCGGTATTGTTGGTTTAATGTATGGCGGTACCATCGCTAATAGTTATGCTGCCGGTAGCATAAATTACGATAATAATGCTAGTACTATTGGTGGTTTAGTTGGATTGACTTACCATGGAGTTTTTAATCATAATTTCTCGGCTATAGCTATAACCGGCGTGTCGGGAACCGGTCTTGGTGCGCTTTTTGGTGGTTTTTATACTGGCGGGGGTTCTAGCTCAACCAGGAGCGATAACTATTTTGATCGATACTTAACTAATACTTCTGGTAATTGTGCTGGCACCGACCAAGGTTCTGGCGGCTGTACCGCTGTAAACGTTGCTAATGCTACACCTGCATATTTCAAGAACAACTCTACAAATGGTCCATTTAGTGCATGGAATTTTAACAGCATATGGCAAACCACCTCTGGTTATCCGACCCTTCGTAATCTTACTGATTTTACCAATGCCGCCGTTCCAAATAGTGGTGATGCAAATGGCGATGGCACTCAGGATGCCTACCAGGGGAACGTTGCGTCACTGCCAAACGGTCAGTATGTGTGGTCGACTATAGAGATCCCATTTAGTACTGGATGTTCAGTTGATAACGCCACCTGGACTGACCCTAGTTCTATTAAAGCCGATCAAGGATTTTCATCAATACTCAGTACGATGACAGGATTTTCGCTGTATTGTCCCGCTCCTGGCGCTACTGTGCCGGTAACTATTATTTATGACAAACAATACGATACCAGCAAGGCCGTACTGCGCCATTTTAATAGCACTACAAACACTTTCAGCACAATTCTGGGTGCAACTTTTGCGACTAGAACCGTTGGCGGAGTAGTCAAGAGTACGGTCAGCTATAGCATTACTGACGGTGGCAGCTATGACAGCGATGGCTTGTCTAATGGCGTAATCGTTGACCCAGTAATTCCGGCAATATCAAGTATCGGCGCACCAAAAACTGGGTTAGGTAGAGCAGAAAATGTGAATGCTAATTCAGCAATTTATGTGCTAGGAGTATTTAGTTTGATGGCAATAAGCATTGCGCTGAGACGAACCCGTCGTCCATAAAGTATTTTTAGCATTAGCAGTAATCTTGGTGCGAATGGTTATATAGGACGAAATTTAATTGATAGATTCGACACCAAGACTTTAAGGAGGGTATTTGTATGATTGCGACTCCGCATATTATTTGTTGCATATGATGTCCCAAAATAAATTAGATTTTGCAGAAGCCGAGGAGCTGACTATATAACGTAATTTAAAAAATAATATTGGTGTTTGGTAGCTCACCCTTAAGTTTGTTTATTTTGTCTAGAGTAAGAGGGTTGCCCGTAAGATTAAATACTAGCAAATTATTTTTAAGATTCTTAAGTTCGTTTGGTAATCCGTCTATCTTGTTATGGCTGTAGTCGAGTGTCTGTAAATCACTTAGCTGACCAATCTCTGCTGGCATTCCTGTCATATTGTTGTAGCTGACATCAAGTTGCTTTAGTTTAGACATCTGACGAATCTCGCCAATCAGACTACCATCTAACATGTTATGGTCAATTTTAAATATAACTATGTTAGTCATTTTGCCCATTTGTGAAGGCAGTGTTTGGATATTATTGTTCGATAATATTAAATCTGTCGTACTAGTTTTGCTATAAATATCGGATGTTACTTTAGTTATGCCTTTATTACTCAGGTCGAGAACTTTAGCATTTGACGAAGATTTTACAACCGTAGCCTCGCTTGTGTTAGACGAACTTCCAGAATCCTTATTGTTCTTACCTAAAGTAAAGCCTAGAACTACCCCACCGATTACCAAAACTACGATCAGTATTCTTACAATGTTTTTCATACTCTAATTGTAGCACTGGTGTCTAGCGCAAAGATACCGGCCGGTATTAATAAATAAGCATTGACGCTATATTTATTAGTACGATAATGCCAATAAATTCTTTGATGATGAATATAATTAGTTTGTTGTTATTTCTAGTAATAGTTCATAAAATTACTAATAATTTATGATGCTATGTGTCATAATAATATGAATGTTTCGACCTCGAAAGACTAGCAAGCATGGATTGTTATTTGTATATATCGGTATATTAGTTTTAGTATTTCTAATTGGTGGTACTAAGCTTTATGTTATTCGTAGTAGTGCTTTGGCTAAAAAGAATTCAAAGTCATCAGTACTTGTAGATAATTCCAAACCAGTCGTACCGCTTCCACAAAATTCCGTAACTGCCACAGTGCCGTTAGTTGAAAAGCCCGACGGCGCTATACCGCCTATAGTAAATGGATTGGCGCCAGTTATTACGACCATTAAAACTAATATGCCAGTGGTATTTCTCGGTATTGATGATGGTGCTTACAAAAAAGATTTTGAGCTTAAGTTAATGAAGGCCAATAATATCAAGGCCTCATTATTTCTAGCAAATCGTTTTATTTCTAATGATCCATTTTTTTTCATAGATTTTATTAGTGCCGGATCGTTGATAGAAAACCACACTATGAATCATAAGCTATTATCACAACTAAGCTACCAAGAACAAAAGGCGGAAATTTGTGACGCAGCAGACCTATTCCTAAAAGAATTCGGAAGGCGACCAGTATTAATGCGCCCTCCAGGAGGTAACTACAATGTCGATACTCAGCGTGCTGCTGCTGACTGTGGCATGAAAGCAGTTGTGCTTTGGATAGCAAAAGCTAACGGCGGGTCAATGCAATATCAAGTTGGGCACAGTTTACGCCCTGGAGATATTGTGCTTATGCATTTTAGACCTGAATTTCAAGCCGATATGCAGGCCTTCTTAGACGCAGAACACGCAGCAGGGCTACATACAGTCCTTCTAGAGGATTGGATAAAGTAGATTAGTTTGATACACGGTTTGTTATAATTCTTGAATGAAACTTATATTTATTTATGGGCCACCGGCCGTCGGCAAGCTTACTGTCGCTGAAGAGTTGGTTAAGTTGCACGACTATCGTTTGTTCCATAACCATCTTACGCTTGATCTGGTTAGGAATATTTACCCAGAATTTAATCAGCAAATGTTCGTATTAGCGGACAAATTACGCATGGAAGTGTTTGAGTATGCCGCCAAAAACGATACAGACATTGTATTTACTTATGTATTTGATGGTGAGGAGTATGACAAGAACTTTGTGGCTAAAGCTGCAGAGCTTGTTCGTGAACATAATGGCACCGTCGCCTTTGTTCAGCTCAAGGCCTCACATGATACTCTGTTGGACAGAGTAGACGAAGAGTCTCGTGGTAAGTTTCATAAGCTTAAAGATAAGAACATTTTAAAGGCGCATCTAGGTAAGACGGCCAAAGATCCAGTGGTGCCTTTTGAGGATGTTTTGGTTATTGATACAGAAGAAATGTCCGCCCGAGATTCTGCCTCGCATATTTCAAAACACTTTAGCCTTTAAAGTTCTTTTAAAGTAGGTGTTTAATAGACAAATTTTGATATACTTATTTTATGGCTGATTACATTTATGTTTATTTAACTTCCTTGGGCGTCATGACAGCGATAGATGCTGTTTGGTTGGGGTTAGTTGCTCCAAAATTTTATAAAAAACACATTGGCTACATTATGACCGACAAGCCAATTTGGCTATCGGCAATTATATTCTATTTGATATTTATCTTGGGAGTAGCGGTATTCGTAGTTTATCCAGGATGGCGAAATTCAGAAAGTCTAACAAAAATAGCTTTGCAGGGGGCGTTACTTGGACTAGTCAGTTACGCAACATACGACCTGACCAATCAGGCTACATTAAAAGGTTGGCCGTTCATAGTAACTGCAGTTGACTTGATGTGGGGCACATTCCTGACTGCCTTAGTCTCTGTGGTTTCAGTACTTATTCTCAATAGATTTTTAAATTAAATTTCTGGTAATTTGACTACAATGCCTAATAAATTGAGTATTAGCGACAAATTAACTCTTCAAAAAATGTTAGCGTTTTTAATAACTACCGTCATAACCTTGATATTAAAAGATCGACCGGTTGTATTTTTTCTTGTTACTGCAATAATCGTGTACGGTCATTTCTTTTTGGGTGGATTATATAAGCTATCCTCCAAAAGAAAAGTGCCTACAATTAAACTAGTTTTGATGGCATTATTAGGTTGTGCTATGTTGTATTTTTTCTCGCACGGGCCTGATATTGCTTCAAAAGAAAAGTTCTTGTTCGTAGTAACTGTTTTATATGCGATATTTCATTCTGTAACAGACGATCAATTTACTGGTAATTTTTTTAAATCCAAATACACTAATTCGCAGATTTTTGGCTCTCTGGCCCTGTTATCTTTGTTGGCATCAAGTCAGCTTTTTATGCTTTATCCAATTATAATCGCACCAGTACTAGCGCTTGCAGGTTTGTTTTTCAGCTCATTGTATATATATACGTCTTTGTCTGAGGGAATTAAGGTAGCTAATTTATGGATTATTTTTCAGATTGTGGTTGTCATTCTGATCATATTCTCAAGTATAAATGTCGGTATATATTTGTTCTTCTTCATAGGTATCTACCATGTTCTTCTTTTTTACATGCATTATTTTCTTAAGATCACGACCATAGAAAAGCCTAAAAACTTTCTACACTCTAAAATAGGTTATTTGACCGTAACCTTGCTAGTTAACTTTTTTATTATTGTACTTTATTTAATTATAAGTCGCCTTCATATTAAGAGTTTGTACTTTATTTTTAGTCTAAACTTTTTCTTTATAGTTCACTTGCTGCACTTTATTAGCTCTACTAGATTTTACGAATTTCGCGCGTTTTTTAAGGGCTCGCAGTCCTTAGTTAAGCTAAAATAGGCTAAGCACACTGGCTTAGCCTATTCATTTACGGGAATCTTAGTTGTTATACTCTCGGTTCGCAGTGTTTATGCTGTTATTATGTTTGTATGAATAAAAGATTACAGGCCGGTATAGCTGGACTATTGGTGCTGTTAATCTTAGGCATATTTGGCTTAATCCGAAGCAATAATCCCGCAAAATCAAAGAGCTCTACCACTAAATTAACTTATGTTGCTATGGGCGATTCAGTGGCCGCGGGTATTGGACTGGATACGGCAGCTGATTCTAGCGCATGTTATCGCACCAAAGAATCGTATCCTTACTTATTATTGACACAACGAAACTACAACATAATAGACTTGTCTTGTAGTGGCGCGTCTACAAAAAATGGAATATTGGGCACACAAGTAGTTAATTCGGCAACTCTTAGCTCACAAATGGATAGACTATTTAATTTAACCAGACCAGACTTGGTTACCATGACTATAGGCGCTAATGATCTTGATTGGATAAGTTATCTATTGAAGTGTTATACAGCTAATTGCGGTAGCGCAGACGACACCGTAAGCGTTGATTCCAAGCTTCAGCTATTTTCCGTTAACTTCAAGGAAATATTATCGACTATCCAGAAGCACTATAATGCGACGCCACCAACGTTAATTATCACGGGCTACTATCAGGTTTTTCCTGCTAGTAATCAATGTCAGGAGATGGCGGGAATTACATCTAGCGAGCTAGTCTGGACGCGTTTACAAATTGATAAACTAAATAAAACTATTAAAGACACAGCTAGTGCGTTTTCTTATGCCAAGTTTTTGCCGCTTGATTTTAGTAGTAACGAGCTTTGTGCGTCGGATTCATGGGTGCAGGGTATGACAAATAAGGCTCCTTTTCATCCTACTGTGAGTGGCCACAGGGCCATCGCTAAAGCTATCGAACTAAGTCTATAGTGTTGGCGGTAGAGTCGCGTGAGGAGGCAAAGGTGGTTCCCCTACGGCAACCAATGTAGTCTCAGTCGTTGTTGGAGGCAAAGGTGGTTCCCCTACTTCAACTGTTGTAGTTGTGGATTCGATTGTAGAGGTACTTGGATTAATCTCCGAATGGGCTTTATCGCCACCCAATAACCCGACTGTGACTAATGAAGCAGTAGCTAATCCTAGGACAGAAAGCAATAATTTGTGTTTATGAGTTTGAGCAGGTTCGGCATCGTTTG
The DNA here is from genome assembly GCA_037137935.1 of Candidatus Saccharimonadota bacterium. Taxonomy (GTDB): domain Bacteria; phylum Patescibacteriota; class Saccharimonadia; order Saccharimonadales; family AQU-01; genus CALRGT01. The sequence continues at coordinate 14,463 of JBAXJI010000011.1, forward strand.
ACTCAATGATAAGTTCGGCGCCCTGAGGGCTTTTGATGATATTCATAACGGCAAACCCCTATATTACTAGAGTTATTATACCATGATAATGCAAGTTTTTGAATAGAAACGACAGCTTGAAATATTCTGTAACTTGCTAAAGGTTGACCATAGTATAATATTGTGCTAGAATTATGGTAATTGTTTCGATGAATCCGGGTTTGGTTAGTAGTTTTACTCGATTTCATTACAGCAATGATAAGAGTAAATTAACTAAACAAAGAAGGATTCTTTTTTATGTATAAATCAAACCTAAGTTATTCAAGCATGCGTCGCCGTGGGCAAGCCCCATCAGGTGGCGGCAATCGCCGTAGTGGTGGAAAAATCAACAAACAGTATATTCACCCTAGTAAGTTCGTTAAGGCTGCTAAACCAGCAGTTGAAGTTGTTCAGTATCAGCCGAACCATATGTTCGCTGACTTTGACGTTAACCCGTTGATCAAAGCAAATATTGAAGCTAAGGGCTTTACTGCTCCAACTCCAATTCAAGACCAATCTATTCCAGTAGGACTAGAAGGTAAAGACATTATCGGTATCGCTAACACTGGCACAGGTAAGACTGCTGCTTTTGCGATTCCTATAATCCACAAGCTGATGGCTGACCGTACTTCTAAGGCTCTAATAATTGCTCCAACTCGTGAGCTAGCTGAACAAATTCAGACAGAATTTAAGTCTTATGCTAAAGGTAGCGGCTTATTTGGCGCGCTATTAATCGGTGGCTCTTCAATGCCAACACAATTGCGTGATATGCGATCTCGTCCGAGCATCGTTATCGGCACACCTGGTCGTATCAAAGATCACGTCGAACGCGGTACTTTGGTATTGTCAGAATTTAACACTGTTGTTTTGGACGAAGTTGACCGTATGGTTGATATGGGCTTTATCGCCGATATTCGTTTCTTACTAGGCAAATTAGCTAGCCCAAGACAGTCACTATTTTTCTCAGCTACAATCGATCCTAAGATTGAGTCATTGATGAATACTTTCTTGACTAACCCAGTTACAGTTTCTGTTAAGACTGGCGAAACAAGCGATAACGTTGAGCAGTCGGTAATCCAGTACAATCACGCAGGTGAGCGTATTAGTAAGTTACATGACTTGTTAATCCAAGATCACGTAGCAAAAATTTTGATTTTCGATGAGACTCAACGTAGTGTCGAAAAACTAAGCCAAGAACTTATTGATCGTGGCTTTAGCGCTGACGCTATTCATGGCGGTAAGAGTCAGGGTCACCGTACTCGCGCTCTTAACCGATTCCGAAGTAATCAGGTAAATATCTTGGTAGCTACAGACGTTGCTGCTCGAGGTATCGACGTTGCTGACATTACTCACGTTGTTAACTTCTCGACTCCAAACACTTACGACGACTACATTCACCGTATCGGTCGTGCGGGTAGAGCCGGAAAAACCGGCCACGCCATCACCTTCGTTTCTAACTAAGATTACCCCTAGCCCGCGTCTATCGGCGCATTTACGGCGAACGCCTGGGGCTTCGATGCTCAGCGTACCTTTGGTACGCTTCCGCTTCGGTGCCCGGCATTCATCCGTAACTGCATCCGATATACACAGGCTTCGACAGTGGCAGGGCGGTACGCTTCCGTTTCGATGCTCGCTTTTCATCCGAGGCTGCACTCAAATCCGAAGGTTACTGTGACAGTGGTAGTACTGTAAAACAGCATAATTCAAGGTGCATAACTTGCTAGCTACTAATTTGTATTTTCTAGTTACTGATTACTACGCTAAAATAGGAGAGATGAAGATGAGAATATTAAACGGTAGCGAACTCGCTAGTTATATAAAGGTACGACAGGCCAAGACGGTTCGTACTTTGCGACAGTCTGACAAGATTTTTCCAAAGCTGGCTATTGTCCAGACAAAAGATGACCCAGTTATCAACACCTATGTTCGACTCAAGAAAAGATACGGCGAGGAAATACTAGTCGATGTTGATGTTCATTTTGTAACTATGGCAGAGGCCCCTAGTCTAATTAAGTCGTTGAATGCAGACATCACAGTGCAGGGTATAATCGTTCAGTTGCCATTAGCCGATCCGACCATGACAGACGAAATAGTAGACATGGTTGCACCAGAAAAGGACGTAGATTCATTAGGCAAGCTATCTACTTTTGACCCAGCTACACCAATGGCTATTTTGTGGCTGCTCAGCGGCTACAATATAGAACTTAGAGGTAAGCAGATTCTACTTATCGGTAGAGGCAAGTTGGTTGGCGCGCCTTTAGAAAAATTATTATTAGAATCTGGGTTGAACGTTACGGTTGTTGGCAAGGAAGTTGCCGATTTGGCTGCACATACTTTAGAAGCAGACATTATTATTACGGCCACTGGTAGTCCAGCAATTTTGACGCCAGCCATGATCAAGCAAGGTGCAGTAGTAGTTGATGCTGGCGTTGCTAGCGAGGATGGCCGACCTGTTGGTGATCTTGACGAATCGGTATATGAAAGACAGGATTTAACAATTACTCCACAAAAGGGCGGTGTTGGTCCGCTGACTGTATGCTCATTATTCGAAAATGTTATTCGCGCCTCTCAAGCCAATAGAAAAGAGTAGTAGATTATGAAAATTGGTGTTTTTGATTCAGGGATTGGCGGTAAGTCAGTTGCATCTGCTATCGAAAAGGGCATGCCCGAGCACCAAGTTGTGTTTCGTGACGACAGCAAAAATCTGCCCTATGGCAACAAGTCTATAGAGGCTATTTATGAAGGTTGTCTCCCTGTACTTCAGTCTTTGGAAACTGATGGTTGTGAGGTTATTGTTGTGGCTTGTAACACGGTTTCTACGAACTTAATCGATAGGCTGCGTCAAGAAATCTCAGTTCCATTAGTTGCTGTCGAGCCTATGGTTAAGCCGGCTAGCGAACAGACTAAATCAAAGGTTATAGCAGTTTGCGCAACTCCTAGAACGCTTTCTAGTAAGCGCTACGAATCGCTCAAACAACAATACGCCATAGGGATTAAAGTAATTGAGCCGGATTGTAGTGATTGGACATCAATGATTGAGAATGATGAAGTCGACAAAGTTAAGCTAGCTAAAATTATTGATGATGTTTGTGATCAGGGGGCGGACGTGATTGTTCTGGGTTGCACGCATTACCATTGGATCGAAGATTTGATAAACGATATGGCCAATAATAGAGCTGTAGTTTTGCAGCCTGAGCAAGCTGTTATTAAACAACTAAATACTGTTATTAAAAGCTAATTTAGTGATTTGACGGCATCTTGGAATTGGTTGCCGCGATCTTTATAATCTTTGAATAGTCCAAAGCTGGCGCATCCTGTCGATAGTAATACTACGTCGCCTGGTTCGGCGTGACTTTGTGCGGTGGCGACAATTTCTGTCATGGTCTTTAGGCCTTCAGTAATATCGTTATATCCGCGCTCGTGTAGTTGTTTAGCGATGGTTGGGCCGGTGTCGCCAATAGTTATAATGTGGCGAATGTTATTATTTATAACTTCGTTTGCAATTGGGTCGAGTGGAGTGCCTTTGTCGGAGCCGCCTAGGATTAATATTTTAGGTTGATTAAAAGCTTGAATGGCGGCAATCGCTGTTTCTGGAGTTGTAGCAAAAGAGTCGTCGTAGTATTTTATTTCGTTTATTTCTCTCACAAGCTCGATTCTATGGTCTAGTCCGCTAAAACTTAGTATTACTGATTTAATTGCCGCAAGATCTTGTGTTATTTGCCATGCAGCAGTAACAGCAGCGCAGATATTTTGCCAATTGTGTTTGCCTGGTAGTTTTATTTCTTCTACAGAACAGATTGTTTGATTATTTATCACGACCTGGTTGTTGTCGATGATAGCTCCAGGACTAGCAAGATAAGGTATTTTAACTCCTGCACTTTTTTGGGCTATGGCTTGGGAGTTTTCGTTTTGGGAATAATATATTGCAATGTCGGTTGGTTTTTGTGTGGCAAATAATCGTTGTTTGGCACTTATGTATTCCGCCATATCGGCATGCCAGTTTAGATGTTCTGGGACAACCATTAAGCAGACTCCAATGTGTGGCGACGGGCCATTGAAATCTTCTAACTGAAAGCTAGAAAGCTCTAGTACTACCCAGTCATCTGCATTTATTTTTGGTAGTAGTTCTAGCGGGGCTATACCAATATTACCGCCAAAATGTACTGTCTTGCCGGCAGCTATCAACATTTTGGTTATCAATGTAGTGGTGGTGCCTTTGCCTTTAGTGCCGGTAATACCAATAGTGTTTGGTGATGGGCAGACTCGGAAAAATTCTTGGACAGAAGTTGTTATTTTGGATTTTACGGAAGGGTTTTTGGCTAGAATTATTTGTGGGTGTATGCCCGCTGAGCGCACTATGATATCGTATGAGTCTAATCCGTCAAGATAGTCGTCGCCAAGGGCTGTTTTGAATATAGGCGGCACTTGTAGTGACGTGTTTTGGTCGCAAATAGTAACTTCATAGCCAAGTTCGTGCCAATAATTAGCAGAAACTTGTCCTTCTACGGCATATCCAACTATTGCGGCTTTCATTGTTGCTGTAATTCGAGCTGAATTTTTACTACATCAGCGACTTGTCTTGGTGTCATGTCGGCTTTAATAATAATTGCACTTACGCCAAGTTCTTTTACGTGTGGTGGAATCTCTTGCTCACCGACATTTGTTAGAATTACGACTTTGACATCTTTGCCCCAGTCGGTGTCGCGTAGTTTGGCTAGCATTACATCGCCGTTCATTTCGGGCATCATTAGGTCTAGTAGTACGATGGCAGGCTTGATCTGCTCTATCATCTCTAACCCTGAACGACCGTTTTCGGCTGTTTCGACTTGGTAGCCTTCGTTTTCGAACTTAATTCGATACATTTGGCTGATAGCTTGATCGTCTTCAATGATAGCAATTTTCTTCATAATTCTAATTATACTGCAATTTTAAACAAATGCGTTATATGCTTTTTTGTTATTAAGTGGACTATAATAAATAATTATGAGCACTAATCAAGTTAAATTCCCGTTGATACGTGAAGAACTACTTAAAATGTACGAAAAAGATCAGTATGTTAGGATCCATGGTGATTTTAATCAGCCTAGTACATCTCTAGGTATGGCAAAAGTTGACCTAAAGCACCAAAAAAGATTAGTAAAAATACTAGATATTATCAAAACACCAAGTGTTAAAAATATTGGCCTAGATGGGGCAGAAGTGGTTTGGATTATAGCTCAACATGCCGGCTTTAATCTATCACTTATGAAGCAAGTCCTAGATTTGATGGAAAAATGCACATCTAAAGATGTTAAAAATGGCTATTACAGGGGGATAGCTTATCTAACAGACAGAATAAATGTCATGGAAGGCAACAATCAAGTTTATGGCACTCAATTTTGGGCCAGCCCTAATGGAGTACCAGAACCTTACCCGATTGTTGATTTTGAGAATATTGATGAGCGTAGAAGTAAGTTTGGTCTTGAGTCATTTAACGAGTATAAAAAATATATCGTAGAAGCTAGCGAATTAACCAAGCGACCCGTGTACCACATTGTTTATTAGGTGGAATATCGATAAGCAGTTAAATATTATTATTGCGTTGGCGTTTTTTGTTTATTGCTTCATATAATCCAAATACTGCCGCAGACGAAATGATTGCTCCAGCTGTAGCAGTGCCCGGATTTTCAATAGCCTTGCTTATTGCTCGTTGGCCTAATTCGGCACCGTCACGGTAGCCTGGCAGCGGGGTTGTCCATAGCCCGACGGCCGCGCCGTAAGCTAGGCTTTGGAAGGCCCGACGCTTGACTGTAGATTCTATGCCGACTGTTTCGTTATATGCGACTGTTGCAGCAGCTCCTTGCCATACTGTCTGGCCGAAAGATGTTGCCTCGACAATTAACTTATTGCTAGTCTTTTTGTTTGTTTCTGGGTCTTTAGCTGTATCTTTATGTTTCTTCGCCGCCCAACTTGTCTGGGGGTACTCTAAGCCCGCAATTGTGCCAGCAACAATTGCTGCACCAGCCCATCTATTAATACCGGTCTGTTCGACTAAAGCATTGCCGCCAATTGCGCCCCCAATCCACTCAACAGTTGCCGACGATCTAAGTAAGGTAAAGTTAGCAAAGCGCCGCATTGCGCCCGGTTTGTCGCCTTCAACAATAGGGTTGCCTGTTTCGCAGTCGCTACTAGGTGAGTTTTCTGGATCGCTCATACAGGCCTACTATACGATAACCAATGTATTATTAGCCAATTATCAGGTGCTTGTTAATAATCTGCATTACTTCTGCTGGAGTGTGGCGCACTTTAAGTACAAAATCGGTTATTCCTAGGTGCCAAATGGTGCTTGGCGCTTCGCTCTTGTTCAAGTTAGATAAAATAATTACGGGGATTTCTTTGTATTGTTCGTTCTTTCTTATAATTCTCAAAAAAGTTTCGCCGTCCATAACAGGCATTCTTATGTCTAGCAATATAATTTCTGGAGTAAAATCTTCTAGTTTTTTTAAGGCAACAAGACCGTTTTCGGCCCAAACAAAATCATGGCCAACTGAGCGCATCTTAATAGAATAGATTGTTGCGATACTGGCATCATCTTCGACGAGTAATATATTTGACATCGTTAAAACTTATTATGCTTGATTATTTTGATATTTAGTGCTATTATATGTGCAGGTTTAAGACCAACGCACTTTTTATCACGACACACCAGATAGTATACCTAATAAATGGTATAAACTATGGTGTGTTTTTTATAAGGTTAACTTTGTAAGAAATAATCATGACTACAATTGAACAATCACCAGAATCACCCCGCCACTTAATCGACTATACGATGAGTGATGTTGAGCGTAGCGAAATTTTCCGCGACTCAGTTAAAGACTTAGCTAGCGAGCTCAAGCCTGAGCATACTAATGTATTGATCGTACCAAGTGACCATGGACTTGCTAACTATGTTAGAGCTATCGAAAGAGAAGAGTTTCCAGCAAGCGTCAAGGATATGGCGCCTTATGAGGCTGATTCGCGTTTTGTTTTAGTGCTGCAAGACGACGAGGATTATGTTGAGCATGATTTGCCGGCTCATATATTTCGTCTTAATACTCGCGACAAGAACAGTAGCCCGACCAGTAGTGAATATCCGACCGGGTTACCCACTTTCGATGACGCATTAAAGCTAGGTCTTGTGTCTGAGCAGCAGTTGCTAGATTATTATCAGGCAGAAAGCCTACCAATATTAGGTGAGCAATATATTAATGTTGAGGCGAATGTATCCCTAGATATTCCTAACCCGTCAATCAAGAGACCATATAGTCCACTTGGTTATCGGGCAATATTTGAATTAGCACAGCAGGAGGAGGCGCGAGGCGTTGTGGCCTACCAGAATCCGATAGCAATAAAGTCCATGGCACGAATTGGCTTAAAGGCTACCCCTCTGGTAAATAATCCTGATCTATATTCTCAGAATGACGATAGTCCAGCAGAGAAGGACGGCAGTCCGGCACGTTACCACCCACTAACACTTGAGGCGGCGCCTTGGTCTCTTCAGAAAGACGGAGTTCCCGAGCATAACAGCAGAATATTTACAGACCCTGAATACGCAATTGGCTTTTCGCGTGTTGCTGCGTTAGTAGCCAGCAAAAATCTAAACGTTATAAATATAGTTTAAGCTTCAGTCTGGCGAGCATAAGTTATATAATCAAGCTTATGCTTTATGCTCCGTCACTTATTTTGGTATTTGTTCAGATTTTTATCGCTAGCTTGTTATACCGGGCCTATAAAGACTCGGGCAAGAATAGTCAGGTTTTGTGCCTACTCATCATAACCCTCACTTTTACAGTCTGGACTGCAGTAAACACTATATTGCTACAAGATTTCACTCAAGAAAAGATGGTACCGTTAGTTAATGTCATAAACACTCTTGGTTTTTTTCTTGGTTCAGTAATAATCGCTCAGCTGTATAATTTTTCGTACTATTTTCCAAAAATTATCGCAAAATCAAAACTACAAAAAGTTATGGTCTATACGGTTTTTGGGCTCACTGTATTTAATCTTAGCCCAGCGGTAATAGGCAGATATGTGTTTGACGGGGGATCGAGCTCTGCCGTCTATCATTCAGGTTCTATGACTAGTATCTTCATAGCTTATATTGTTTTGGTTATGGTTATGTATGTCGTGCGTTCATTGAAAGAGAGCCGTAAAAGCGCTGAGACTAAACACCAGGTAAAAACTGTCATTTATGGATTAGGTCTCTCAGCACTTCATGCCATAATTTTTATCATCATACTGCCAATATGGCTGGGGGAACAAAATGTTATTTTTGCAATCGGATATCTTGCGCCAGTATATTTTGTGGTTGCTACGAGCTATAGCCTTCTAAAGCAGCAGCTCTTTAACATCAGGGCAGCAGTAGCCAGAGCTAGTACATACTTATTGGTTCTAATGACAGTTTTACTCGTCTACGGAATTATTATCTTTGCAGTTTCTGGAGTGTTTTTCAGTAGCGCCAACATATCAATAGGCTTGAGGATTTCTTATCTATTTGTGGGGGTGGTACTTGCGTTTACTATTCAGCCGTTACGCAAGTTTTTTGATAATTATTCTAATAAGCTTTTTTATCGCGATGCCTACGATGCGCAAGAATTATTAGACGAATTGAATAAGATTCTCGTCTCTACTATTAATGTTCAGTCACTTGTGGAAGACACAGTTAAGACAATCGGCGCCTATATTAAGCCAGATTTTACCTACTTTTACCTACCAAACACTACCTATTCTAGCGAGAGATTTATTGGCGATAAGACCGACACATTTGATAATAACGAGTTAGCTCTGCTGCATGATTTAATTTCTAACAATCCCGACAAGATTATTGCTACAGACCTTGTGTCGCAAAAATCTGGCCATGAAAAGTTATTTAAATTATTGCAATCAAATAATGTAGGTATATTGGCTAGAATGGTTACTGTAATAGACCCAGAAACTAAGAGTAGTGGATATATATTCATTGGCCGCAAAAAAAGCGGCAATCCCTACAGCAAACAAGACATAGGACTGATAGAGATTATTACTAATGAATTGGTTATTGCGATTCAGAATGCCATTAGGTTCGAAGAAATTGAGAAGTTTAACATCACGCTACAGAAAGAAATTGAAGATGCTACACGGCGACTTAGGCGGAATAATGATAAGTTGAAGGTTCTTGACTCGACTAAGGACGAGTTCATCAGTATGGCATCTCATCAGTTACGCACGCCATTAACAAGCGTAAAGGGATATATGAGTATGGTTATAGACGGCGACGCTGGTAAATTAAATCCCAAACAGCAGGAACTGCTAGAACAGGCCTTTACTAGTTCTCAGCGCATGGTTTATTTGATCGCCGACCTTCTTAATGTTTCTAGATTGCACACTGGTAAGTTTGTGATTGATCGTGTATCGACGCAGTTGGCTGACGTGGTAGAGGGTGAGTTGGCGCAGTTACGAGAAACAGCGAAAGCCAAGAATATTGTTCTCGAATTCAAGAAGCCAAAAAACTTCCCATCAATGATGTTAGACGAAACAAAGACCAGGCAAGTTATTATGAACTTTGCCGACAATGCTATTCACTATACGCCTGATGGCGGTAAGATTCAGGTGACGCTGCTTGACCGCGGCGACAGTGTCGAATATCTTGTTAGCGACAATGGCATTGGAGTGCCAAAGGCCGATCAGCACCACATGTTTACTAAGTTTTATAGGGCTGGTAACGCTCGCGTGGCTCGGCCGGATGGTACTGGACTCGGATTATTCATGGCAAAGAAAGTTATTATCGCTCAAGGTGGTGCGGTTATATTTAGCAGCCAAGAGGGCAAGGGTAGTACCTTCGGATTCACCTTCCCAAAGACACCAAAAAACTCAAACTAAGTCTGAGTAGTTGTGCGGGCGAATGTATTGGGCTGGCGTTTATGCTAGAAACGTGCTATGATTTAAGTAGTTAAAAGAGCATTGACTGACCGCTTGTTCTTGACACAAAATCCTCTGACTTATCGTTAGAGGATTTTGCTTTTCCTCTCTGTTATGGTACAATCGTTCGAGTATTCTTTGTTACCTAAAAATAAATAATACTTCCCGTCATGACGGGATGAAAACAAACAAGTTCACGCAAGTAAGGTCCCTTCGTCTATCGGTTAGGACACCGGGTTTTCATCCCGGCAAGAGGAGTTCGACTCTCCTAGGGATCACCAAGTAAAAAGCTCTATCGCAAGATAGGGCTTTTTACTTGGCTGCCTAAGTAGTTGAACTCCTCTTGCCGGGGAAGCAGCTTTAGCTGCTTTGGCAAAGGAGGACGATAATTAGTCTGTTGCCCGAGGCCTCTCGGCGTACAGATTAAATATACCTTAGTACTCTCCTGAGGATCACCAATTTAAAAACGCCAGACAAGCTGGCGTTTTTAAATTGGTTAGTGCCAAATAATGAATAATCATTCAGTTTTAGGCCACGTACTACGGTCGTAACCCGTTACGTCATCACGCATTTCAGAAAGTTTGGCTACTACTCTGATTGCATCATTATCTGTAATTTCGGTTTTTTCGGCTTTGTCCCATGCGTCGACATTAAATCCATCTTTAAAGATATTATGTTCAGATTTATCGTCCGACACCAATACCGGTGTCATTTCGCGTCCAAATACAATTTGCCCAAAACCAGAAGTAGAATGGCCATCTTCAAAATCTTGTGGAAAAAATTGCGCTGGAATAAGCTCTGAGGCATCTGTTAAAAATGTCACGATAAGTAAATCATGATCTGAATCTGATTCTTTTGCTTTTGTTTTAAATAGCCCCGCTATACTAATATCGCTATCTATACATTCTAAAATCACTACATTGCGTGGTATGCCTGGACCATGTTCCTCAGGAGTGTTGTGGCCCCACACCTCTTCATCAAATTCTGCTTCACCATATTTTTCATAAACTTCTGCAGATAGTATATCTGGTACTCCTGGTCCATCTTCATATGCAGCTACTTTGTCAGCTATATATTTAAAAATCCCTGCAACTTTAGGATATGCTGTGTCGCGTGGACGCAGTCTATTGAAATTGTCGGGTAAATATTCTGAAAATGAATCGTCTCTTGGGTTTGTCATATTTTTACAATAGAACATTAATTAATATATGTCAACAAGCTAATCAAAATATATATATTACGAGTTCGACCCTCATAGGGCTTTTTACTTGGTGGCTCCTTGCCGCATTTCATCTTCTTGCTATTAGACGAAGTAAGCTCAAATATTTTAGGGTGTCCAATAAAATGAGAACAAACCGTGTGTGGCTAATGCCGTTTATCCCTGTTATTATATAGTTATGGATGATTACTTAGAATTTGCAAAACGAATCGCATTGCAGGCTGGCGATATTATGCTTGAGCATTTCCATGCCGAGGTTGAACATAGAGAAAAAGCAGACAAGACTATCGTTACTGTGGCTGATGAAGCCATAAATCAAATGGTTATCGATGAAGTTGAAAAAGCATACCCCGACCATTCAGTATTCGGTGAAGAAGCAAGCACAGATAAGCAGAGTGAGCTTGCTTGGGTTTGCGACCCTATTGATGGCACGGTACCCTACGCTAATGGTGCACCTGTTTCAGTATTTTCGCTTGCGTTAGTTAAAGACGGTGAGCCAATTATTGGGGTTGTATACGAACCATTTATGAAACGAATGTATTCCGCGAAAAAAGGCGAAGGAGCATTTCTTAATAATGAACCAATCAGTGTTAGCAATCTTGGGCTTGAACGACACGCTACGCTTAATATTGAATGGTGGCCTGAAGCTGAGTACGACATTGATACTGCACTGCATAATATTTCGTTAGATACAAAAGCATACGTATTACATTTAGGTTGCGTAGTAAATGCAGCCTGTTGGGTTGCTTGGGGACGCTACGAGGCATGCGTATTTGCTGGCACAAAGGGCAAGAACGTAGACATTGCAGCCGTAAAAGTTATTGTTGAAGAAGCAGGTGGAAAAGTTACTGACATCAACGGTAATGAGCAAAGATATGATGGCGATATTAACGGTGCAATTATTTCTAACGGAAAAATCCACGATGAACTGGTTGCAAAGATTAAGGAACAGCTATTATTAAATACTTAATAGTTAATGCCGATGACTTTGGCTATAGCTATAGAATTAACAAAGGCATCATTGAAGCCCACACAAAAGGTATAGTTACCAGTACATCAGTAATGGTGGACGCCACAGCCTCTAGTGAATCCAAAGATTTGACCAACTATCCCGACCTGTCTATCGGCTTACACTTCGAATTAAAAGAGGTAAAAAATGTTGAGGCCGAACTGAACAGACAATTGAAGAAGTTTACTGCTATCGTTGGTCGTATGCCGGACCACATTGACACTCACAAACGCCATACAACAGATGACGGCATTAGAGAGGTACTAGAAGAGG
>JBAXJI010000012.1:0-22104 GCA_037137935.1 Candidatus Saccharimonadota bacterium
ATAGATATAGATAGTGAAATACTAAGCTTTGCGTACAGCCTATTAGTTGCATTAGCATTACCTAATATTATTCTATACGCAATATTCAGAAAATCTGAAGAATTCATATATTTCAAAAATCTACTTAGTAAAATTTATAGCGGCCTAAGAAGTCGAGTTTCATTAACCAAGGCAGGAGCTTAAGTACTATGGCACAAAAAAATAAATCTAACGTAATAAAGCCTAAAAAGATTGTTACAAAAACTGCAGCAACTTCAAAGAAGCCTCTTGCTAAGACTAAGAAAACGATTCCATCTACTAATATCGTAAAGACCAAAAAGGTAACCGAAAGCCCAGTTACTATTCATAAATTTAATCGTAAATGGATTGGTCGCATTGTGAGTACGGCTATAATCGCAAGTTACGCATTAGCGATAATATTTGCACTTCGCACAAATCTAGCTCCAAGCAAATATATGGTATCGGCTATTCTTGTTAGTGGACTAGTTGAGGTAGCCGTTGTAGCGGCAAATATTCGTAGTCAGTGGAAATCTATCATAAAATCGATAGCCCTCATGCTGCTTAGCCTTATAGTAATAATCGCAAATAGCTATGCCTACTTTGTAAGCGCTAGCACATACAACTTTTTTAACAGCATACAAAGCGAAAGCTATACTATTGAGTCATACAGTATTATTGCCAAAAATAATTCTGCAGTCAGCTTAAAATCATCCAATAAACTAATCGGCTACATTCAAGATGACGCCAATAATGACGCCGTACTCCAGGCAGTAAAGACTAAAACTTCTGCAGCTCCAAAATCATACGGTGAACTTGCTAGTTTGTGTGACGCCATTGATGCCAAAAATGCTGATACTGCCGTTCTACGAACTTCGTACTTAACTATACTAAAAGAAAACTACTCTAGCTTTTATCAAAATATTAAAGTGCTTGATACTTTTAGTATTAGAGTAAAGGCTCGTGCTGCCGTGAAAGTAGACATCACTAAACCTTTTGTTATCTATATCAGCGGCATTGATACTTATGGAGAAATTAGTACTGTCTCGCGAAGTGACGTAAACATACTTGCAGTAGTTGACCCTCGTACTAATAAAATATTGTTAGTAAATACACCGCGCGACTACTACGTGCAACTACATGGTACAACCGGCACAAGAGACAAATTAACACACGCCGGGATCTATGGTGTCGATATGTCTAAAGATACGATGCAGGATTTATACGGTATAGATATTAGCTATTACGTTCGGATTAACTTCACCTCCCTATTAAACATCATTGATGCTATCGGCGGGGTTAATGTTTATTCTGATAATGACTTCTCTGTCGGTCAATGGCACTATTTAGTAGGCTATAACAAGCTTAATGCCGAACAAGCACTTGCCTTTTCGCGCGAACGACATTCATTTACCGACGGTGACCGCACTCGAGGCAAAAACCAAGAGCGTGTCATCCAAGCCATTATCGATAAAATGAGTCAGCCAGCAACACTAGCTCGCTTCCCGAAAATTATCAAGTCATTAGAGGGTAGCTTCCAAACAAATGCTAGTCACGACGTAATAACGGCGCTACTAAAACAACAAATGAACTCACTAGGGGTGTGGACAACTGAGTCTATTAGTGTAGACGGCGTAGGCAGTCAAGACGCCACATACAGCATGGGATCCCAGCTACTCTACGTAATGGAACCAAACATTGCATCTGTTAATTTGGCTAAAGATAAAATTCAAACGTACTTAAAGTAATACTTTTAGCTATTGTACTGACAAACTAGAGAAGTGCTAATAATTGGTCGGCGCTAGTGCAGACCATCAACTTTTCACGTAGTTCTTTAGCACCATCAAAACCGTTGATGTATATTTTGCAGAATTTATTTAGTGTTATGAGTTTGCGCTCATTATTTTTCCAGGTCCTAGCGAACAACTCCACATGCTTCCTATACAGAGCAATTTTTGCCTCTTTTGACATTGAATCCCAAGGCGACACACCTGATTCATTATGAGCAAAAACAAAAGGGTCGTGGAATATACCACGGCCAACCATTACACCGTCTAGATTATGCTGCTTAGCAAGAGCTTCGCCCTGACTACGCGACAAAACATCGCCATTACCAACAATTAAAGTAGTAGGGGAGATCTTATCCCTTAGCTGCCTGACCTGCCCAATAATTTCCCAGTCAGCTGGAACTTTACTCATTTGTTTTCTAGTGCGACCATGAATAGTTAACATGTTAAGCTTTTGATTAAGTAATAATTCGTGCCATGTTAAGTCCACACTATTAAAGCCAACGCGAGTTTTAACGCTAAGGGGAAGGGGAGAGAATATAGTTTTGTTGTCTCCCCCGCTCTTTTGATCATTCTTGATCTTAGCCCCGTCTACAAGTCCGCGCTGACAAGCTTTAATAATTTCAATTGCTAAGTCCCTGTTCTCTGGCAAAATAAAGGCCGAACAAACTCCACTTCTAACTACATTCTTCTCTGGACAACCAAAGTTCAGATCCATACCATCAAAACCAAGCTCAGTAATGAGCAAGGCTGTTTTATAAAAGTTCTCTGGATTCTTTCCCCATACCTGTGCAATAAGTGGACGCTCTTTTTCTGTAAATCTAAGTTTGGGCATTAGCTTTTCCCTGCCCGCACTCTGCAATCCATCCACATTCACAAATTCTGTGAAATACACATCAGCTGGCGCGCAATCAGAAATAATCTGACGAAAAACAGTATCCGTAACGTCATCCATAGGCGCCAAGACAAAGAATGGTTTTGGTAGATTGCGCAAAGTCATCGACCTATTGTAACTTATCTTTCGCATGTAGCTTATCTAGACCTTCGCTGGCGATTGGTCGTAACTTGGGATAACCCTTGGCTACCTCTACTAATTTACTCATCCAAAATGCCTGTCGATTAGACTCTGAAGCCTGAGCTTCTGGCAAAACGCGCTTTACTCCGCCAACTCTCCACTCTTCGGTGTCTACCATCAAATAATAGTCTAGACCACCGTTTTCCGGTGTGTACTTAACTTTTTGAGGGTCATAGTCCATTTTGCTATAACTACCCTCATTCTTTAACTTCGACAAATCAACAAATCTTTTATAAGGGATTAATCCTGGCTGACGAATATCATTTTCTAAAACTACGCTCAATCTAAGCTCCGGGTTCATTACCTCGTCCAAGACTTCAGCAAATTGGCCAAGTTTATCCGCACTATTTTGGGCATCTAATGCATAGTCAATATAATTACGAGTTAGCTTTTTGGCGGCTCGCAACGGATCATCAACTTTTTGAGATTTTTGCCTCAAAACAACTTCAGCAAGATGCTTAGCAGCCCCGCCGACTTTTTCTGGAAAATTTTGTAAACTCAAAGCCTCGACTTGTTCTGGTTTAGAGACAGGCAAAAACCCTGATACATAATCTATAGCCTCAATACGCTCAAAACGATCTAGGCCACGATTGGGATACGGCAATTCGATATTATAATTTTCTTTTTTCACTATTATTGATTTCTTTCAATACGAGCATTAATTACTTCTTGTCTAATGCTAATTGGAGTTTGAGGGGTTTGTTTACCACGCAAATCATCTATTTGTTTTCTTATGCTGTCTGGCATTCCAACAGCTGTTTTTCCAACATTTTCTATAATATTCGCCAGTTGTTTGGGGCTTTCATAGCCGAGATCTTCTGCGACTTCAGGATCTATTCCATCTTTCTCGCCACCGATTTGGTTGTTGCGAAGATTGTCGTAGTAAGCGGTTATAATGTCAGATTTTTTTGTCATAATGGCAGTATTATATCATACTAACGCTTATAAGTCCAGTATTTGTGCATCTTCTGGTCTTTTGATTAGGTTAGCTCTATAGTACTGACATATAACTCTTAACGTAAGGACTCAGACTAATGGCTAAAAAGAAGCGTGACACAAAATCAAATAATAAAGTATTGGCAAGCTCATTATCTTTATTTGCACCAAGTATGAATGCATTTATGAGGAACCTGCCCACGTTTATTATTTTGCTCGCACTACCCTTCGCGGTAACTCTGAATAATTTACCGAACGGTATGAGCGACAGCAACAACATAGCAATTGATACTTCTTTGATACTCGGCATAATTTTTGGCGTAGCTATTTTTCTTGTAATTTATGTAATACTTTATGCCCTGATCACTAAATTACAGCTTGAAGCAGCTAAAGGCAAAGTCGTAAGCCTCCGCCAACTCTGGGCCAGCACGAAATCTCGCATTGTTACCTTCGGTTTGCTTTGTATTGCGATTGGAACTCTGGTAGCTGTCGGCCTGATCGCCTTCATAATACCTGGGATTATATTTATTAGACGCTACGCGATGGCGCCGTATATTTTATTAGATAATGACGACATGACTATTAGTGAGGCGATGCGTAAAAGCTCCGAGCTGTCTAAGCCCTACTCTGGCTATATTTGGGGCGTAATAGTCGTGGGAATACTACTGGGCTCAACTACAGCAATACCATTTACTGGCCCGATACTTTCTTTAGTTCTCACATCTATATACGGTATTGCCTTGCCGCTTCGATATCTTGAAATCAAGAAATTAGGACGTGGTCATTCCCAACGAAAAACGCGAAAAGCAATCAAATAGATAATAACCGCCCAGATGCCTATCATTCCAAGCTGCGGCGCTACACCGCCTAGTGATTTGCCTTCATTGGCTATCAAACGAATACCGTCAATTACCGGTGTTAGAGGTAAGTAGCTTGAGGCGTTCTGTAGCCACTCTGGCATGGCGTACCGTGGGAAGAACGTGCCAGACAAAAATAGCATAGGAAACACTATTATGTTCCCAAGAGGTGCAGCCTGGCGCTCGTTGCGAGCCCAACCACCTATAGCCAAACCTATTCCGAGGATCATTATTATACTTGTGGCCAAAAAGGCCGCTAGCTCAAATACATTACCGACAAGCTTCAAATCATAGAAGACGATCGCCACCAAAAATAGTATCGCCATCGTCAGTAGACCGACTATTGCCTGCGAAAGAGCGTTCGATACGAAGTACTGCCAAACTTTTAACGGCGTAGTGTGTAGTCGTCGCAATATACCCTGTTTTTTTAGTTCTGGAAACACACTAATCGGACCAAAAATACCTAGACCAATAATAGAGAATCCTAGCAATCCAGCAAAAGTATAATCAAAGCGCGACAAAGACTTCTCGTTACTACGCTCAGACGCCACCTTAAATGTCTCATTAGACGGACTAAAGCTGTTGTTAATACCCTTAAACTGAGCTTGAAGTACGCTCACTAGCGTTAAAGCGGCCTGTTCGCTATTAGCAGTAAAAAGAACTTTGGCGGTACCAGCCGGCTTGCCGTCCACAATGTTACCAAAGTCTGCAGGCAGAATAATTGTGGCGTCAATTTCGCTCCGCTTCATCTTATCATTGGCAGTCGACTGGTTGGTAATACTATCAACAACTTTAAAAATCTTATCTTTATGCATATCTTCTACATACTTTTTAGAAAATTCACTATTAGAATTATTAATTAATGCGACTTTGAAGGAAACGCTAGAGTCTTTGCCAAAAATTCCACCAAAAACGACTAAGAATATCAGTGGAAAGACGATAGTAAAGAACAAAGCTAGGCGATCACGAAAAAACCGCTTAGTGCTAAGCTTAACAAAAACATAAATCGTATAAAATTGCTTTTGGAGTGGAGTCATAGCATCAATCCTTTAACTTCTTGCCTGTTAAATCAATAAAAACATCTTCGAGGTCGGCTTGCTCTACATGCTGAGCCTTCTTGAAGCCACGAGCTAGCAACTGCTTTACTAACTGCTTTGGCGGTGCAATAGTTATAATATTACCCTCGTCCATAATAGCCACTCGGTCACATAGTAACTCTGCTTCTTCCATATAATGAGTGGTCATGATAATAGTGATACCTCTATCGCGAATTTGTTGAACAAGGTCCCATAGATTCCGTCTAGCCTGCGGATCCAAACCTGTTGTTGGCTCGTCCATAAAAAATATCCTGGGGCTATGAACTAGTGCCGCAGCTATACTAAATCTTTGCTTCTGGCCACCCGATAACTCTTCAGCATAACTCTTGGCCTTGTCTAATAAATCTACGTCTTCTAGCAACTTTCTGGCGTCAACTCTTTCACCATAAGCAGCGGCAAATAGTTCTAGCAACTCTGTAAGTCGCGTCTTATCCTGAAAAGCCGGACTTTGTGGCTGGACACCAATAATTTGCCTGATCTTGGTAGGTTCTTCGGCAACGTTAATACCGTCAAGTATCGCCGTACCGCCGTCTATTTCTTTGATTGCTTCAATCATCTCCAGAATAGTGGTCTTGCCGGCTCCGTTTGGCCCAAGAATACCAAAAATCTCGCCCTCGTTAACCTCAAAGCTAACACCATTAACTACAGTCTTGTCGCCGTACTTCTTGGTTAATCCAGTAACTTTTAGTAATACTTTTGCCATGCTATTCTCTACTATAGCCTAATTTTTGATAAAAATAATAGCCCCAGAGTAATTAAACTAGGGCTATTAATAAACGAAGATGAATTATCTATCGCGCTTGATTGTCAAAAATCCATTGCGTGGATTTTCGTTAACTGAAAAGCCAGCTGGCAATTCTGATGCTTCTGGACGGTCGTCCTTGCTAAAGTAGTAGATCATCTGTTGCTTGCCGCCACGTAGTGTTACGTTCTTTGAGTTAAGATGATATGTTACGCCCTTGGAATTGGTGTGTTGATAACCCATAGTTACGAACTCCCTCTCTCTTATCGTTAGTAGTAGTACCCCTAACATACTCTGTAGTGTTTTAGATTGTCAACCCTATCGATCATTTTATATCAAAAGATTTCCACAGATGCGATAAGACAACCGCTCTCTCGGTAATTATTAACAGATAAGAATACCACCGAAGTTAGTATTTTAAAATTACAATGCAATAATAGAGCAACCGACTTCTAATAACAGGTTGCAAATCAATATGCTTATGTATTACACTAATTAATGAAAATAATAGAGTTAAAAGGTGGAGTAATTATGGAATTTGCCCAACGCGGTACACAACAATCATCAAGCCCGACTACATCTGGAAGCCAAGTGCCTACAGGATCAAGCAGAAACAGCAATAGCACTAGCAGCAGAAATAACATAATGTCGTTATTATCATTAATCATAACTGGGTTTTTAATCCTTAGCGTTATATTTTATGTTGTAACTGGTAACAATATTGGAGCTAACAACGAGAGTAAATACGTTGCGGGCGGTCAGTACCAAGCCGTATTCTTAAACGGTGGTCAGGTCTACTTTGGTCAAATAACTAGCTTGAACACTAAGTTTTTGAGAGTACAAGACATCTACTACCTTCGAGTTAACCAAACCGTACAGCCAAAAGCTGGGAGTACTGCATCAAACGATGTCTCACTAGTAAAGCTTGGTTGTGAGCTACATGGCCCAACAGACGCTATGCTTATCAACCGTGATCAAGTTATCTTCTGGGAAAACCTTAAGACTGACGGTCAAGTTGCAAAAGCAGTTGCAGAATACAAGAAAGCTAATCCAAACGGACAGAAATGTGACACAAGCACTTCTGCTGCTACGCCAACGACTTCAAAGCCATAATAACTTAACGTTAAGGCCAATAAAACGCCCACATCGAGTGGGCGTTTTAAGTTGAGAAGAATATATTCTAATGGTCGTAATGAGTCATAGCACAAACTCTAGTTCATGAACCCTATCAAGCAGCTTCTAGCTCTGACTTAAGTAATCTGTAAAGTGCTAATCTTATTATAAACACAATGAACAGCAGGACAGCAATCAACAAACTCCATCCGGCCAAGTCTGGAGACCAAGCTGGCGACAGGAAATCAAATTTATACAGACTACTGTCTATAGGCATGCTGCTTGAAGAGTGATCGGCTATGTAGGATTGAATACAAGGAATTCGTGGGCCTCCTGCAAAAGTTTCGCCTGGCAAATACTGACACTTGGCAAGTGCCTCAGTCGACAAGCGCGTTTTTTCTTCTGCTAAGCGTAATTTTTGGGCTATCACAAGTCGGTCGTACTCGTTTTTTAACTGCAGAGGTGGTTTTATCGGACTAGAACCACTGGCCAGATTAGTGTTCATGTGTTTGTAGACGAATTGGCGCAAATTACGCATCTCCAGCTCCGTATTGCCGTTTTGCTCGTCAGCTCTAATCACCTTGTCTCTGAGCACCACCATATTTAAATTATTCTGGCGCAACGAATAAACCGAAATCGATCCAGAAATTAGACAAAGTATTAAAATAATCCATGGATTTATTACATGAACTCTTCGTGAATAATAATGTAACTGCTTTTTGCTCATGTTTATAATAATTATATACGACCCAGCCCGCATAACTTGCAAAATATATTTACCACCCCCGTACTTCGCTAGTTACAACCAATCAATTCCTATATACTGATGTTATGCATATATTCTTTTCTGGCATTGGTGGCGCAGGCATCGGACCTCTAGCGCTTATTGCAAAAAAAGCCGGATATGAAGTTAGCGGCTCGGACAAACAAGACAGTCAATACATATCTAACCTCAAAAAGAACGGCATCTCTAATTTATACATTGGACAGTCAGAGGCAAATATCGCAAAGATACATGCCGAGCACCCTATCGACTGGCTAGTCTACTCTTCTGCCCTTCCAAAAGAGAATCCTAATCATCCTGAACTTAAATTCGCTATAGAAAATAATATAAAACACTCCAAGCGCGATGAATTATTAAAGGAAATATTAATCCAGAAAAAACTAAATCTAATCGCTGTCGCCGGTACCCATGGCAAAACGACAACTACCGCCATGGTAATTTGGTTATTCCGTCAATTAAACATACCGGTAAGCTATTCTGTTGGAGCAAAAATAAGCTTTGGCGATATGGGTAACTACGACCCTGAGAGTGAATATTTCGTATACGAATGCGACGAATTTGACCGAAATTTCTTGTCTTTCGAGCCATATATGAGCCTAATAACAGGAGTTACCTGGGATCATCACGAGATATATCCAACTCGTTCTGAGTATCAGCAAGCTTTTAGCGACTTCGTTGGGCAAAGCTCGCAGACTGTTCTTTGGCAAGAAGATTTCGAATACTTAGGCCTGACTCCTTCTGACAGCTTATTAGTTCAGGATTCTGCCTTAATTAAAAATAAGAAGTATCATATTGAACTTCCCGGACTTTATAATCGGCTCGATGCCTGGCTTGCAATAGTCGCTGTCAATAAATTAACCAACACTCCCGTAGAGAAACTGATACATTTAATAGATACTTTCCCTGGCAGTAGCCGCCGCATGGAGCAAATTGTTAAGAATCTCTACAGTGACTATGCCCACACACCAGAAAAAATCACTGGGGCGATGAGCGTAGCACTTGAAATGGCAGAGAAAAATCATCAAAAGCTTGTTATCGTCTACGAACCACTAACTAACCGACGAATGCACTATATGGCCAGCCAGCACTATGGCGTGTTTGATGGCGCTGCAAAGATATATTGGGTTCCTAGTTATCTAGCCCGCGAAGATCCTTCTCAGCACGTCCTAACACCTACTGAGTTAATCAAAAGTTTAAGTCCAGAGCTTCAAGAAATAGCCAAACCAATGGAATTCAATGACGAATTAGAGCAAACCATCAAAGAGCATGTTGACGCAGGAGATATGGTTGTTTGCCTTTCTGGAGGCGGCGGCGCAAGTCTAGACGAATGGCTAAGAAGCAAGTTCGGTAAAGTCTAGCTCGTAACTTCCCTGTCTAATAATCGTTAGCTTATCACCCGACAACTTAACTATTGTTGATGCAGCGTTGTCGCTTAAGTCACCACCATCTACATAGAAACTAACATTTTCACCAAAAATTTTTTTAGCCTGTTCAATATTAGACACCACCTGCTTGCCGCTCAAATTGGCACTAGAGGTAACAAGCGGGCCCGTAGCCAACAAAAAAGACCGGAGTTGTTCATTGGCCGGAATTCTAACGGCGACCGAACCTGAGCCTTGAATCTGGTTAATAGCACTCGCATCGCAGTCAATAATAACGCTCACAGGATTTGGCCATAAATATGCAACTTTATTTAGCGCTAATGGGTCTAGTCCAAATTCGACTAATTGATTAATCGATCCAGCCAAGATTGTACCGGCCTTTTGCTCACGACCCTTAAGTACATTAATTTGATCTAAAATAGACGGCATGCGAGCAGAACCAACTAATCCGTAGACTGTATCTGTTGGCAAAACGCCGATTGCGCCAGATTTAATTAGCTGAACTAGCTCAATATCGTCTATTTTATTGAAAATTTTAACCATCGTGCGAACATAATACTAAAATTATCTACTAAAGGCCAAGTGCTGTATTGGTTAGATCGTTAGAAGTAATATCTTGTGTGGCATCTGCTATAGCAATACTTGCGTCTAGTTCTGTTGATAGCTTAGTGACGTCGGCTGATGTTGCTGGTTTGACCGCAACGGCTGGAGCGACAACTGTAGCCTTAGTAGTCTTGGTAGTAGTTGTCTTCTTTGTAGAATTTAAGTACAAGAACACTGCTGCTGCTACTAGAACTACGGCAACAATTATGACAACCAACACTAGTACTTTAGAATTCTTTTTTGGTGCCTTTGGGGTAGTCGAAAGCAATGGAGACATGCCTGCCGGAGCACTACCATTACTAGGAGCCTCTGGAGCTGGCGATGTAGGCGTTATACTAAAATCAGTTGCGGGTTGAGTCGAGCTCTCTACTGGAAAGTTATTTACAGGAGCTTCTATTGGTGCCTGAGGCATAGCAGTAGGTCTGATAATATCAGCACCCATAGGGTTCGCTGATGGAGTTGGAGTTACTGTTGGCGCCGTACTTACTGCTGGCGTTTCAGGCATCGGACCTTCTGGCATGCCTACTGGTTGACTATTGTTTTGTGTATCTTCCATGACTAGTTACTTTCTTTGTTAGTAGTTACTTTTTCCTGCGCTTCAAGTGCTGTTCTTATCTGTAATAAGGTTGGCTTTATAGTGTTCTTGATGTAAGCCTTAATATCGGCTGCATCAGCAATTAGCTTTGTGTTAGCTGTTCGTGCTGACTCAAGAACGGCTTTGAATCCGGTAGGGTCAGTGACACAATCATGTAGCTTCAAATCGCTTAAAGCTGTCTTGTATGTTGCTAGATCAGTGTTGAACAACGCTATCTTAGTGTTCAGTAGGGCTATTTCTTGTTCTAGAGTTGTTGTGACTACGCCTTTAGCTTTGAGTTTTGCGACGGTTTCCGTCAATTTAGTTACTACTTCAGTGTATGCTTTGGATCGTTCTTTAACATTTAGCTCCGTTTTGTCGCCCACATCTTTAACCTTTAGTTGCGCAGGCTTACATTTAGACTTTATGCTTTCGACTTCTTTAGCTTCAGGCTTAACCTTAAGCTCGATTTTTTCTTTTTCTAATCTTACCGCTCTATCCTTTATTTCGTTAGCTGATTCTGCTACCGAAGTACTGGTATCTGTTTTCTTTGTATTAGTAGTGGTAGTAGTGTTGGTGGTTTCGGCTGATGCTATTGGAGCTATTGCTAGCAAACCTAAAGCAGCAACAGATATAGTTAATCTTTTTAGATATTTATTCATGTGCCTTTATTTCCTTTATTAAATACAATACCTATATTCTACCATAAGCATCTACAGGCACATCCCTAAAATGATTGCATCTTAGTAGTATATCTTACGTAATTACAGCTTAGCTGTGGCGACTAGCTATCCAAGTCATAACCACGGCGCTAGCTACCCATTGCGGGAAAACCATATAAAATATATCGCTAGCTGAGTTCTGGGTTCTAAACGCAACGGATAGCACCGAAACAAGAAAACCAATAAAAGGTACATATGTCAGCCAACCCTGCCAACTAACAGGAATGTAACTTCCTCTGATCTTTACGAACCAAGCGCCCTTCTTTATCTTATTAGAGCCTCTTTTTATCATATCTAGTAATAGCCTTGGTCGATGCCGATAGTATTTGTGACATCTTTAATCTTTTTCGCTTCGCCACCATCTAGATTCAACACATAGTCAGCAGTCTCCTGACTAGTGTGTATGCGATAAACTACAGTATTGTTGCTCAACCATCTAACCGTACTAACCAAGCCACTTTGAGTTTTAAGTGCCTTGTCGGTCTTAGCAATAGTATCGTATGCCAAAAGTACGCCCTTACCGTCTCTTTCTTCCACCCAAAGACTGTGTTTAAGATCTGGGCTATCAAAGTACGTAAAATTCTTAAGTCCGGCTGGCTGACCCGCCAACTTAGTTGTTGTCGTAGTGCCTATCTTATAGTCATACCAGTCTTGATCTACAGATAAAGTCATCTTTTCATAGGTCGAGCGGAAGATATTCCACACTAACTTATTAACAACAACCTGTTTACCTGAGCCATCTACATTAATCTTACTAAAGTTCGAAGAGCCGTCATCCAGAGTCAATCCTGTGTTGGCGTAATAAACAACGCCTCCGACTAATACAGTATCGTTAAAATAATTCCCTGCCGCAAGTTCGCGCTTATCGGTCGTCTTATAGTCGTAGCTCATTATGCGATAACGTTTTTCGCTAAAGGCGCTAGCCCCGGCTACGATCTGCATATAAACAAGTCTGTCGCCCGACCAACCTATTAACTTTATACTCTCAGACTGAGTGATACTTTTGGTAGAATTGTCACCAAGATTAATTATAAGTAAAGTGCTAAGCAAAAATCCGTCCTTATTGCGCGCATTGTCTCTAGTGGACACATATGCGGTGAACTCGTCCGCTGGATTAGATAGCAATGCCATACCTTCTTGCTCAGAACCCGTGCCCTTAAGTATCAGGCTTTCGTTCTTTCCGTCGACATCCACTTTAAATAGGTCATACTTTCCTGTTCTCTTAGATATAAACACGCTTTTACGAGCAGGTACCATCTGTACGATTTGTTCAGCCTTACTGTCAACCGTTATGCTGACCTTTTCTGTTCTATAAGATTTGGCGTTGACTGTAATGACAATGTTCTGAACATTACCAGGATCTGTAGCTATCAATACTTTGCCGTTTTTGTCTGCAGTAGATATCGCCTCACCTACTCCAGCCTCTGCATAATCTATAGGCAAGCCAGACAGTAAATCCTTAACAACAAAACTATACTGAGTTCCAACTGCTTTTAGGTTGAAGTTACCAATAGGATTACTACCCCAACCAATAGTTATTACTTTTGATAATTCTGCATATGCTCGTTTTTTTATGCGTAAAGTAGTCTTGCCAAGCTTAACTCTCTTAACTGTCGCCTTTCCATCTCCATCGGTTAAGCTAGTCTGACCATTTATTGTTACTTCAATATTTTTAAGTGGCTGCTGACTAGAATCTTCAAATACAGTCAACGAAACACTTGATCGGACGCCAGCAGTATTTAGTAGGAAGTACCTGCTCTGAGGTACAAAAATAGTCATCAATATAAATAAGAAAATGATTACTATTGTTCGCCACCTCTTTGTTGAGTTACCCCATAAAATATCTGCTATTTTATGGAACTTAGCACCAATTCCCTTTTTGGTAGGCAGAAAAGCCTTTGCGACTTCCGCGTCTTCAGACTCTAGTACGGTATCAGCCTCCTTGGCAACAATGTCGTCAACAGCCTCACTTGTGGTACTGTCCTCTTCAACATTTTCATCATCTAGCATATCTAAATCTTTCGAGCTAGTTACCTCTACAAAAACCGGATCTTCAGCTACAACTTTTGCTGGCTCCTCAAGTTTAGGTTTTTTTAAGCCTCGTGACTCTAGTATCTCATCTTCTGTTGCTTCTTGAGGTGGGGGCCCCATTAATTCACGCATCTTCTTGTCTATTGCTTTCTGATTACCAGCTTGCGGGAGTCCTTCGATCTCCTTATCTTTCATGATAATCCCCTCAACTGCGAAGCTTTACTAGACTTACTCATATAGCCTGTCGCGACAATGCATGCAAGAATAATCAAGCCACCAAAAATAAATACTTGATAGTGGTGATTTATTGGCTTTACTAATGATGGGATAGATATGCTTGATGCGACAGTTGAGTCGAACGGCTTAAAACCAACATCACCCACACTTGTAATCTTAATCTTATTATCAGAATTATTTATATTCACCGTACTGGGCTGTAAATTAGTAGTCTCTGCGGCTAATGTCTGGCCGTTAGTAGTTTGAGGATTTGGTGAAATTTCTGTCTGATTCTGGTTATCCATTAGCATTAAGTATATAGGAGATTAGCGCTTTATAAAATGCACCATGAATTAAGTGATTTCTTAAAGATAAATCACTGCTTCATTTGTTAATGTTTTATGAGATTACTCTGTGTAGTTATTGTTGTCGTGACCATCCGTAAAGAATCCTGGCTGGATGGTATGACGCGGGAAGTAGTGGCTAAAAACCTTCTTCGCCCTGTCTACTGTCATGCCGTAATGATCAATTCCGGACTGAATTGCATTCTTTGCGGCTTCGGCTTCATTATACGAATTATTGTTATTTTCTGGACTGAACGAACTATGCTTAGACTCGTCGTGATTTTGTTCCATAATAATTTATTATACGCCGATTATACAAAAGTCAAGTCCAACCCATGCGCGGCGCATCACAGCTATCTGTATCTGTTAAGTTGTAGAAATTTCAACAAGAAACAGTGCTATGCGCGACGACGATATCCGCTTATTGCTAGTGGTACAAAAATAAGGATAATGCCAACACACCACGCCACTAATTTCCATGCTGAACCGTCAGACGGAATGCCAAGTGCATAGCCCCGAGCGGCATTTGCAGCAAAAGTTATTGGCTGATTATTTGCAAAATGCTGCAACCAACTAGACATCGTTGCTACCGGAACAAATGCAGCGCTAGCAAAAGTAAGTGGGAAGACCAGAACGAATCCTGCCAATTGAGCAGTCTCTTCGTCTTTAACGCTTAAACCAATGAATGCCGAAAACCACGAGAATGCGAAACCAAACAATAACAATAACCCCACCATGTCTACGGCATTAACAAATCCGTTAGTAAATCTGAACCCGAGAACATAGCCATAACTCAGCATGATCGCGATCACAACGACGTTGCGAATCGTATCAGCAAATGTGCGACCAGCTAAAACTGCCGCTCGACTCATTGGCAGACTTCGAAATCTATCTATAATTCCACTATTTATATCTCGAGCCAGCCCAAGACCGGTTTGTAGCCCTCCAAAAAGAGTCACCTGAACCATGATGCCGGGTAATAAATAATTTATATATTTACCATGTATTGCGCCACCACTACTGCCTATTGCGCCACCAAAAACATAATTAAATAATGTCAGGAAAATTATTGGTTGTATTGACGAGAAAAATACTAATTGAGGCAACCTAACATAGCGCAGAAGATTTCTCTTTGCAATAATCCAGGTATCGGTAATCTCGTAGCGTAGTCTATTAAACATCTTTTCGTCCTCTTCTTCCCTGTTTTGGTGCTACTTTTTCTTCTACAATCTTTTTGCCTGTTAGCGCCAAGAAAACATCATCAAGCGATGGACGATGCAATGACAAACTAACTGGGTTAATCTTGGCGTCATTAAGAGCCGAAACAACCTTCATGAGATCAGTTGGCCCGTGATTAACCGGAGCTGTAACTGTTAAGCCATCCTCGGATAATATTGCAGTCTTTGCTGTGGTTTTAGACACTGCCTTTACAGCAGCCTCGGCTGTAGCCTTGTCTCTTAGTTCGAATTCAACCACATCACCACCTAGTTTCGCTTTAAGTTCGTCACTTGTACCTTCGGCAATCACTTTACCGTGATCAATCACCGCAATCATGTCGGCCAGCTCATCAGCTTCTTCTAGATACTGAGTAGTCAGCAAAATACTAGCGCCATCTGCGACTAGCTGACGGATAATCTTCCAGACATCAATTCGACTGCGAGGATCTAAACCTGTTGTCGGCTCATCCAAAAATAATATTTTGGGTTGCCCAACCAAACTTGCGCCCAAGTCGAGCCGCCTGCGCATACCACCCGAATATGTCTTTACTAATCTTTTTCCTGCATCCGACAAATCTAGTTGCTCTAATATAGTCTTAGCTCTTGCTGCCGACTCCTTAGAACTCAAATGATACAATCTTCCAACCATATATAGGTTTTCATAACCTGTTAATAGCTCATCAACAGCAGCAAATTGTCCTGCTAAACCAATTGTTTGACGCACTAAGTTTGGATGCTTAACGACATCAACACCCAATACTTTTATTTCGCCTCTGTCTGGCGAAATTAGCGTACTAAGCATTCGCACCAAAGTAGTTTTGCCGGCACCGTTAGGACCAAGAAGGGCAAAAATCTTACCTTTTTCGGCTTTAAGAGTAACTCCATCAAGAGCCTTTACATCGCCATAATACTTGGCGGCATCGGTCACTTCAAAAGCATAATCATTCATCATTACTTAATTTAAACCTTGATACTTAACTTGTAAAGCTTTAAATATAAAATCATCCTATTTAGCCTTTGAACTACCCTTTTCATTTATCCACTTTGCGATTTCGTCCGGTACTGGCATTACACTCAACCGACTGTGCCTGACCAACAAAAAATCCTGGCAAAGCGGGTTAGCTTTGATTTCAGCTAAACTGATTGGTTTTATTTTCGACACAAACTTTAGTTCTATCGCCCACGAATGCCTCGGATCTTCAGTATTTAAAAATGGCTCACTTATTGCTTCGGCCAAGCCAACAATAGCTTTGTCGGTCATTGATAAATAAACAAATACTTGGTCGCCAGGCTGCATGGTCTTGATGACGTTGATTGCCTGATAATTATGGACACCATCCCAAATCGTCTTCTTATCACGTATGAAATCTTCCAAACTATAGGTATCAGGGTCGGTTTTAACTAAAAAATAAGCCATAGATTAATCTTTGCTCAACCTGTTACGGAAATGTTTTGTGTAGAACGCCCATAAGATGCTTACTGCTACTGCAGTGACAATTATTGTGCCACCAATTACGAGATTACTATTCTTATTGGATTGCATTGTCGAACCGTCATGTACAGCTCCTGAAGCTTCAGAGCTTAGCAGGTCTATTGCTGCATTATTGCTTGTTTTAGTGGGCTGTCCAACGTTTTGAATTGCTGAAGGATCAGTTGTTTGAGTAGTCTGAATATTCGCTGCAGTCGAGTCACCGACCGGTTGCTGATCACCCTCACTATTAGTAACTTTTAGTACAGATTGCATATACCTATTCTACCTCATAATCGTTTTATAATTTTTTAAATATCATGTGCTCACGTTGCAATTTAGCGTTTAATTAATACTTGACAAGCATAGTCAGGTGACGTAATCTCGAATAATGGTTAATTACATATCAAGCGCATCAATTAAGAACATCGCGATTGTGGCCCCAAATGGGGAGTGCTTGTGTTTGTAAAAAATCGATAACAATAATAAACGCAAGAAACCACTCCCCGAAGCAATCCGGGGAGTTTTTATTTGCAAAGGAGAAAAGGAATGAGTGTCATGGAAATGGACAAAAGTAGGTTCGACAATTCACAAGAAGGGCTAAACCCCCAAACAGAAACATTAAATAAGCGCAGTAGAGTTAGCGAGTTCGTTGGCAGAATAGCAGATGTCGCAAGCATCTGGCCAAAAAGTGAACGAGTCGGAAATAGTGAACACGAAAGAGTAATTGGACTAAGTGGCGAAAAGGAAAAACGAGAACACAATCCTTTAATGCCAGTACCTACCTTTCAGCACGAATTTCAAACTCAAGAGCATCCTGACTTTTTGCCAGGATCACACGGCTTTAGCGACTGATGAATTAGATCCAGCGCAATTGGACGAGCGGATAAGCTCCGCCCGTCATACTTGCTTGAGCCAAAAAACATAGTTACTGAGGAAAAAGTCGCCAACTATACCGGACATCTTCTAGCAGTTATCGACGAACTGCTTGGCGACAATCTTGGAGCAGAGCTTTAGAATTAAGGCGTGAGGCGATTTATATCGCGTGGGAATAGCGTAGCTTCTTTGACGTTACTAAGACCGATTATTTTTTGAGTTAAGCGCTCTAGTCCCATACCGAATCCGCCATGAGCCGGCATACCAGCTTGCATAGCCATTAGGAAATACTTAAAGCCTGGATCTTCCGGATTGCCTTTGGCTTTTTCTATCAATTGCTTCAAAACTACTTCATAACGATTCTCTCGCATACTACCAGTAATGATCTCCACTCCTCTAAATAACAGGTCAAATCTATCGGCAAACTCAGGTTTGTCGGCTTGAGCTTTATGATAAAACTTCATCTCACTAGCTGGCCAATCGGTAACAAATACGGCCTCAGAACCAAACTTCTTCTTAGCGTAGTCACATATCCACTTCTCTTCTGAAGGGGTTAGATCTTTAAGGTCGGTAATCTTATCTTTTGTAGCTTTTTCGTATAAATCATGTATTTCGCTCATTGGAATAGAAGGAAAAACATCAGTCAAGACGGGCTTAGTAGCATTCCAGCGCTTCAACTCAACATCATACTCACCCCAAGCTGCATCAACAGCAGATGTAATTAGTCCGCTTAAAAATACTTTTATGTCATCAATATCGACAAAGCCCATTTCGCCATCAACGCTGATATATTCTGTCATATGTCTAGTAGTAGCGCTCGGTTCGGCTCGATAAACTGGCGCGATTTCATAAACTCGCTCAAAAACACCAACCATCATCTGTTTATAAAATTGTGGACTTTGCGCCAAAGTAGCCTCTTGACCAAAATAATCTAGCTTAAAGACTTCGGCGCCACCTTCTGTTGCTGATGCCAATAGCTTAGGGGTTTGTATCTCCGTAAAGCCGTTTTCGTGGAAGTGATTCCTTATTGCCCTAGTTATCGCGCCACGAATCTTAAATATAGCGGCTTCCTGAGTATTTCTAAGTCCTACAGTCCTGTACTCAAATAAAGTATCAAGATTTTCTGGCTTATGATCTAGCGGCTTGTCTATTTCAATTGCCGGAGCTTCTTCGACTGGCACCAAAACTGTAATTTTTGGCTGGTGCAACTCAGCGCCACCTGAAGCGCGGTCTTCTTTAACGACTTCGCCAGTAACTTCTAAGACAGTACCAATTTGTAATCCTCTTAACTTGTCAACTTCATCTTTGTCCTCTACAACAATTTGCGTTAATCCAGATCTGTCGCGAACATTAATAAAAGCTAATCCACCAAGTAGGCGCTTTTTGTGTAGCCATCCTTTGATCATTACTGATCCACCGATTTGGGTTGATATATCTTTACTTAATGTTCGTTCCATATTGTCCTTAAAGTTACTAATTAGTGTATTCATCTTCTTGAATTTCTTCTAACGCGAAATCGTTAACTGAATCTGTAAAACCAGAAGATATTTCATCTGATTCTACCACTGTTTCAACAGATACGGAAGCGTCATCAGGTTTTGTGAGCCTCACGCCTTTATATTTTGCTACGGCGGTCCTGTCATTAAATTGACCAAATTCATCTTCGATTTGTGTGCCTAAAATCTGTTCTAGCATCGCTTCTATCGTAACCACACCCACAAGATCGTCAAACCTATTTACTACTATAAATAAATTATGCTTGCTCTTTAGCATTACTGCCAAAGCCTGATCTAGTGGTTCTTCGTCGTGCATATAATAAACATCCTTGCTCATAAGGGTACTTATCTTGCCGCCGGACTTAACATTTATCAGATCTTTTAGATAAAGCGTACCTACTATTTCATCCTGATTCTTGCCATGATAAACAGGAAATCTATTTTTGCCACTGTCGTAAAGTTCTGTTAATAATATCGGCCCAAGGATCTCGTTATCGGATATTGCAACTATGGATTTTGGGGGCGTCATTATTTCGCGAATAATTCTATCACCGAATGTCAAAGCATTATGTGCGGCTTTAAGTTCAGCCTCACTAAATCTACTATCAGACTGCCCCGACTGGGCTTCTAATAAATCCAATAAATCATCTTTTTCGTATAGACCTGTGTGTTTGCTCTGTATGCGATTATTAACTAGCTTTGCTACCGGACCTAAGATTGGATGCAGTAAATTTAGCATCCACGCCAATGGAGTAGCCAATAATCTGGCAGCTGTCAGCCCTGTTGCCGATCGCGTATTTGGCATCCAGGCAAATCCTAGCCAAACAAAAATCAAACCTATGAGTACTGCTATCGGAGCAGAAACTGACCGACTAAAAGAAACAAAAAATCCAGTCGCGCCAAAGCCTATGAAGAACCACAGCAGTATCTGCATGCTAGTTTCGTAATTAGATGCTTTATAGATCAAAGTAGCTAACTCGTCACCTGATCTAGCTCGCCTTTTAATCTCCTTAAGGGGCAAGTGGGTATAGGCCTTTAGCAAACTTACCGAGCCGAAGGTAATGAGCGGCAAAAATACGTAGAAAGCGATGTTCATACTTACATTATATAGGAAGCCCACAAACGCAACTAGCCAGTCCCGCCAGTCTATATCAAGCCTCGCTATAAATAGCCTCTTATGGTATAATTATAGGTACAAATTGAGGAAAAGAGGTGTTATGAGCAAAAGATTTTTGGCGGTTTTAGCAGTGATAATTATAGCTTTTGCAGGTATTTCATATACAAGTAAAAGCAAGGCTAGCACTAGCGAAGGTAGCAGCACAAACAAAGACCAGACAACTAGCCATATAAGCGGTTCTGGCAAAAAGAACGTGACATTAATTGAGTACGGAGATTTCCAATGTCCGGCATGTGGTCAGTATTATCCAATAGTTAAGGCTGTTGCCGAAAAATATAAAGACGAAATATTCTTTCAGTTCCGAAATTATCCTTTAATAACGATACACCCGAATGCACTTGCCGGCTCACGCGCAGCAGAAGCAGCTGGTAAGCAAAACAAATACTGGGAAATGCACGACCTTCTATATGAACAACAGAAAAGCTGGAGCAGCGCGAGCAACGCCAAATCTTTCTTTGAAGAGCTAGCTAAACAACTTGGTCTAGATATTGCGAAATTTAATGTCGACTACGCGAGCGATGAAACTAATAATTTCATAAATGCAGACATCAAAGCTGGGCGCGCAATAAGCGCAGACTCAACCCCAACATTTGTCCTAGATGGTAAAAAGATCGAAGAGAACCCTCGAGATCTAGCCAGCTTCAACAAACTTATTGAAGATGCTATAGCCGCCAAGAACAAATAGATAGTGGGTTAGGAGGATTGATCATTGATGCATTTGTCATTGATGCATTAATTTATCATTTCGTCATTTAATCATTGAAAGACAGAAAAAACTTTGTTGGGCCTGTAGCCACAATGATCAATGTTAGATGCCCAAATTTATTGTCAATGCGTCAATGTTAAATGATAAATTGAAGCTACAAACTAGTTTAGGTATATTTTGGCGAAATGCAATATAAAATATTTGGCACGGGCTAAGTACGGATTCCACATTTGAGCTAGTTTGGACATAACAGAGCGTAACGTAAAGTAGTCGTACTAAAGGTACGACTACTGCGTAACGTAAACTGTTAGGTTCAAAATAGCCAAAAAACTAACGGGTCATTGGCTTTGCCAATGAGCAGGTTAGTTGGTGTGGGATTTGTACCTAGTACTGGATGAACTGCTGCCACTTTGGTCGTCGAATTTTTACTTCCACAATACACCTCTTTGTTGATATTATTTTTATTTTTATTGACACTTCGTAACTTCCCTCTACAAACCAACACCAGACCTCGTCACACGCACATTTTTTGTTGTTTTTGTCTTCGACGAAGTCTTTCACTTCGACTATCTGAAGTGCCTACAGTTTCTCACAACCAGCTTATGCTTGTCAACATAATTATTAATTAAATAATCACCCCTGTTTATAGATACATAAAATAGGCAAAACTAACCTGCTTTTTACATGAAAATATCATTTCTAATACAAAATAGCGCGCTTATTAATTAGCTATACTAAGGCGATATATTGCTCATAAGTATACGCGAGCTCGTGATAGAATAAACTAAAGAGGGATAGATATATTAATGCATAGCAACTTCAATGATTTGAGCATGGTGATCGCAGTCGGCGTAGCAATAAGTATTGTTATGCGCTTGATCAAACAGCCTCTTATAATAGGCTA
>JBAXJI010000013.1:0-19330 GCA_037137935.1 Candidatus Saccharimonadota bacterium
GCGCATCTTTTATTTTTGCAACAAGTTGCCCCAACTGAGCTTCGTCCCCAAAATAATCAAAATTAATTATACCATGATTTTAAACTCACAGACCGAGTCCAAATAATTTGCTTCGATATTAGTTTAATAGTTGATACTGTTGTACTGTAGATTCTACTTGAAGTCATATATACTTAAGTGGCTAGTTGATCGCCAAATTTACTGCTAGCAATATATGGGGCGATGCAGGGTTTACTCTGCAGAGCTCCACCAAAGTATATGTTTACCTTATTCATTAAGCCTTTTAAGTAGACTTAATGATGATGCTCTTGAACCACAAGTGATTTATAATAGCTTTATGCAAGTCGTTGTTAATAATTTATTGACCGAGTATAACCTATCTGGCAGTGGCAAAACTGTGGTTTTGTTGCATGGTTGGGGCGACAGTATGACTGGATTGGATGATTTAAGGCTTAAGTTGGCTAAATCCTTTCAAGTTATTAGCTTGGATCTACCTGGATTCGGTAAATCACAAACACCGAGTAGTAGTTGGGGGCTAGATGACTATGCAAAATTTGTTGATGATTTTTTAACTAAACTCGCACTTAAGGCCGATACCATAATCGGTCACTCCAACGGCGGGGCAATTGCCATTCGTGGCCTTGGCAAGGGTATATTAAAATCAAATCGTCTTGTTTTATTAGCAGCCTCGGGCATTCGCGGCGAAACTAATTTCAAAATTAGGTTAATTCGTTTAGTAACCAAAAGTGGCAAATTTATAGTTAGCCCGTTACCGACTTCCATTAAAAAGCGATTACGTCAAAAAGTTTATAAAGCCACTGGTTCAGATATGTTGGTGGCCGAAAAACTACAAGACTCTTTCAAAAAAATCATTATTGACGATGTTCGAGCCGATGCCACAAATATTAAAATTCCAAGTTTGATTCTGTACGGCCGCGAAGATGTCGCCACGCCTCCTAAATTTGGTAAAATATTCCACGACCTAATCAATAACTCTAAGCTTGAAATAATCGATAGTGCTGGTCATTTTATTCAGCACGACCAACCGGAAATTGTCTTTAGTCTAATTAGTGATTTTATTAAATAATGCGTGATGTACTCTCCCTGTATTCATTATCATTCCAAACAACTCTAGTGTATATGCTTCAAAACACCGATTATCAGCCGGGTGCATATTTATCTTGGTATTGGCGGACTAGTAACTTTAACCAGGTAGTCAAACGCCGAACTTTAGATCGCACCAAAGCTGCGCAGTTGCTTCTAATAACTCTACGTATGGGAATGTTGTTGCAGATATTTGCTGGAATAGGTCTGATTGCTGCTGGAATAGGCAATAGCTCAGTGCTCTTAATTTTCTTGGGAGCGGGCTGTGTATTGATTTATCCAGTTGTATGGGCGCATTTAATTGTCATACCGTTATTAGCTGGTCGTGTATTGATTCAGCAGCCAAAAGAAAAACGCTTAATAGAAGAGTCTAAAGCGATCTTCGCTAATCATCCCGGAATTAAGATTGCAGTGGCTGGTAGTTACGGCAAGACTACCATGAAAGAATTGCTAGCAACAGTTTTAGGTGAGAGTAAAAAAGTTGCCGCCACACCTGGAAACAAAAACGTTAGTTCATCACATGCTTTTTTTGCTGCTAGATTAACTGGCGAAGAGGATATTTTGATAATCGAATATGGCGAAGGTCAGCCCGGTGACGTCGCTCGGTTTGCCGACATAACTAAGCCTAGTATAGGTGTTATTACTGGCCTTGCTCCAGCTCATCTTGATAAATATCCTAGCCTTGCGGCTGCCGGTCAAGATATATTCCGTCTGGCTGATTATCTTGGTGATAAAAAAGTTTATGTTAATGGTGAATCGATTGAAGCAAAAAATTTTATCAAACCCGAGTATATTACATACGACCGTAATCAGGTTGACGGCTGGGTTATTGAAAATATTAAAGTAGATATTCTGCAGACGACATTTGAGATGACCAAGAAGTCCACTAAACTGCATATCAAAAGTGGCTTAATTGGTCGTCATCAAGTCGGTCCGTTGGCTGCTGTAGCGGCGATAGCTCATGAGCTCGGTTTGACCAATTCACAAATCGAAAAAGGATGCTTAAAGACCAAACCCTACGAGCACCGCATGCAACCTTATGGATTGGGTGGTGCGTGGATTATTGACGATACGTACAACGGTAATCTTGAGGGTATAAGAGCGGGGCTAGAACTATTGAAAGATTTGCCAGCTAAGCGCCGCATTTACGTGACTCCTGGGCTAGTTGATCAAGGAGTTGAAAACGAGCGCGTACATCGAACTATTGGTGGATTAATCGCTAGCGCAAAACCCGATCAGGTAGTTTTGATGCAGAATTCAGTTACTAGCTGGATTATGTCTGGATTGAAGGAGGCTAGTTATCAAGGCGAGGTAAAAATTGAAGCTGTTCCTTTAAACTTTTATAGCAATCTAAAACATTTTGTGGCCAGTGGTGATGTCGTTTTGATGCAAAACGACTGGACAGACAATTACAGCTAACCGCAAAAAATCACTAGGTTTAATCGGTTTAGGCTTGTAAAATTGGAATTATGAAAACAATAGCAGTTATCTTTGGCGGACGATCAACAGAACACGACATATCGATTTTAACAGCTCTTAAGTCTGTCATTAAGCCTCTTGAATTAACAGGCAAGTATAACGTTGAAGCAGTTTATATTTCTAAAAAGGGTAATTGGTATTGGGATGACCGTTTAAAAAATATTAGTCTTTTTACATCTGGTGACATTGAAAACTTTATAAGTAAGGCTGCTACAGTTCAAATGTCATTTAACGACGGCTTTACGCTGCACAAATCGGCTCAGTTTGCTGGCCGTAAATTGTCAAAGAAAATTGACGTAGTTTTCCCGGCGATGCATGGTACTTATGGAGAAGATGGTGATTTGATGGGTCTATTAGAAATGGCTAACGTTGCATACGTAGGCTGTGGTGTCGCGGCTAGTGTTATAGCAATGGACAAAGTATTAGCCAAGCAAGTTACTGGAGCAGCGGGCATTGCTTCTACGCCTTGGTGTTGGTTTGATTCAAGTCAATTAACGACTGATCCAGCTGGGATTATAAAAGCGACCGAAAAATTAGCATACCCCTTGTTCGTCAAGCCTGTGCATCTTGGTTCAAGCATCGGTATAACTAAGGTAGAAGAGCCAAAACAGCTGATGAATGCATTGGAGGTGGCAGCACATTACGACAATAAAATTATTGTTGAGCAAGCTGTCCAGAATTTAATCGAAGTGACGTTACCAATTATTGGTAATACTGATTTGACTCCAGCTCTTCTTGAGCGTCCTTTGACTCAATCTGATGATTTCTTTAACTTTGATACTAAATATTTAAATTCCAGCAAAAAAGGCGGCAAGTCTGGGGCCAAAACCGGCTCGCAAGGCTACAGTCAGCTGCCAGCCGAACTAGAGCCAAAGTTATACGACAAAGCACAGGCCTTAGCATTAAATGTTTATCGTGCGATTAATTGCGAAGGTATTGCTAGAGTTGATATGCTTATCGATAAGTTGTCGGGTGAGGTTTATTTCAACGAAGTCAATCCGTTGCCTGGTGGGCTATACGACCATAATTGGCAGGCCAGCGGTGTTTCGTCCATTCAACTGGTCACAAAACTTGTTGATTTGGCTCTCCAGCGTCAAGAAAGTCAGCAAAAACACAGCACAACGTTTTCTACCAATTTTTTGAAACAATTTTAATCTAAGTAAAATCTGCCAAATTAGTTACGTCATATCAAAGCTTGTATTCTTTGGCAACTTTTCTGTATGGGCTGCAGTGTCTGTTTTGATGAATATTTCTGACCTAGTCGTTTGAATCTTGAAAATTACCGAAAGGTGTAAAAGTCCTATATAATAATATTTAACTATGAAGAGATATAACCCAAAAGATATTGAAGTTAAGTGGCAAAAGTGGTGGGACGACAACAAGACCTACCAAGTAGATTTTGACAGCCCAAAAACCAAGTATGTCGGAATGGGTATGTTTAATTACCCAAGTGGTGCTGGTATTCATATTGGCCACGCAATGAGTTATACGGTAAGTGACGTTATGGCTCGTTTTAAGCGTCAGCAAGGCTACGAAAGTTATAACCCGATTGGCTGGGACGCTTTTGGTTTGCCAGCCGAAAATTATGCAATTAAGACTGGCGTGTCACCTCAAGCCAATATGGCTACTATTATTCCGGGCTATCACAAGCAATATAAGGCTATGGGTTGGAGCAATGACTGGTCTAAAGAGATTTCTACTCACGAACCAACGTATTACAAATGGACTCAATGGATATTCACGCAAATGTTTAAGCAGGGATTGGCTTATCAAGATGCGCGGATGCAATGGTGGTGTGAAAAATGCCAAACAGTATTGTCGAACGAGCAAGTTATTGACAGTAAATGTTGGAGGCATGATAGTGCTGATGACGTAGAGGTCGCTAAGCGCGAAGTTAAGCAATGGTTTTTCAAGATAACCGATTATGCCGATGAGTTGCTTGAGGTGATTGACGACCTAAACTGGACTGAGACTGTTAAGACGGCACAGAAAAATTGGATTGGTAAAAGCAAAGGCGCGGAAGTAACTTTTGCTATTGATGCTAGCGACGAAAAGCTCGTAGTATTTACTACTAGGCCGGACACATTATATGGCGCGACATTTATGGTGCTGGCGCCAGAGCATGATCTAGTCGACAAGTTAACGACTGAAACTCAAAAAGCAGAAGTGAGTAATTACGTTAAACAGGCTACTAAAAAATCAGAAGTAGAACGCCAAGCAAATAAAGATAAAACCGGTGTATTTACTGGAGCCTATGCCACTAATCCTATTAATCAAGCCAAGATTCCGATTTGGATTGCTGACTATGTTTTGGTTGGTTATGGCACTGGTGCGATTATGGCCGTCCCAGCCCACGACGAACGAGACAATGAATTTGCAGTCAAATATAGCCTGCCAATAACTAAAGTTGTTGATACGCCTGAAGACGATATTAGTGTTGAGGCTAAGATGATTAATTCTGACACCTACAACGGCTTAATGTCGAGCGATGCCCGCGAAAAAATAGTTGCAGATCTGCAGGTGAATAATCTGGCAGAATCAAAAACTACCTTCAAAATTCGTGACTGGAGTGTGTCGCGTCAGCGTTATTGGGGAGCGCCAATCCCGATTATTAATTGTCAAAAATGTGGCCAAGTTTTGGTGCCGGATGACCAATTGCCAGTCATACTACCAGAGCTTGAAGACTTTCAGCCGAGTGGCGATGGTCGTAGTGCGCTAGCTAGTGCCAGCGAATGGCTTAAAGTTAAGTGTCCAAATTGTGGCGGCGATGCCGAGCGCGAGACAGATACGCTAGATACTTATATTTGTAGTAGTTGGTACATGCTGCGCTATCTTGACCCGCATAATAGTGAGAAAATATTCAACAGCCAGCAAGTGAATAAATGGCTACCGATTGATTTTTATAATGGCGCCGATCATGCCACTGCCCACATGATATATGCTCGTTTTATGACTAGATTCTTCCATAAGCTTGGTCTTATAGACAATCCCGAGCCATTCAAGAAGTTCTTGTTTAACGGTAAGGTCACAGCTGCTGACGGCCAGATATTTAGCAAGAGTAAGGGCAACGGCATCGACCCATTAGAGATAATAAATAGCGGATATGGAGCGGACGCCTTAAGGACATATTTGATGTTTGCTGCGCCACTAGAATTGTCTGCAAAATGGGATGCTCAGGGCGTGCCTGGTACTTATAGGTTCCTAAATAGAGTGTGGAATATTGTTCAAGAATATCTAGAATTACAGCCAGGTTCTGCAACGAATAACGATGCTCCACTGCGCATTATTCACCCCGCTATTAAGAAAGTTACTTCTGACATTGAAGAGCAAAAATACAATACGGCAATTGCTGCTATGATGCAGGCCTGTAATAGTCTGTATGACCTGAAGGCAAAGAGCGGTTTTGACGATACGACTAGTTGGCGACAAGCATTGGAGAGTTTAGTGATGCTAGTTGCTCCGTTTGCCCCACATATGTCTGAGCAGCTATGGCATGATCTTGGGCACGAGGAGAGTGTAAATAAGGACAACTGGCCTGTATGGGATGATAAGTTTTTGGCTTCCGACACAATGACGATAGCAGTGCAGGTTAATGGTAAGTTGCGAGCCGAAATAGAGGTTCCCTCAGACGCCGATCAATCTGCTGTATTGGCGGCCGCTAAAGCAAATCAAAAAGTCGCTGGCTATTTGACCAGCGACCCTATTAAAACAATTTATGTGCCCGGTAGACTACTTAGTTTAGTCGTCCGCGGGTAAAGGCGAACAAGCAGGCACGACAATAGGTGTACCTAAAGGAATTTCGTCCATATTTTCACTTTGAATTGAGACATTGTATTTGTCTACCAAGTCAATAAAGTCGTCTGGGTTCATACCAGGACATACCTTCTTCGACATATCCCATAGAGGTCGGTCTACTAATACAGTATTAGGACTAGCCGGTAAATCTGGCTTACCTTCACAGGCAGATACAGTAACCAAAGAGCTCATTGCTATAAATGGGAGGGCGGCCGTAGCAATTGCTCGTTTTAATCGTCCGGTCTTGCGATCATTCGTGTTCGGTTCAAATGTGCCTGGAATAATTTCAATAGTGTTCATAAAAAGTATTATAACATAGTAGACTGACTTTAGCAATATATTTACGGTTGCGTAAAGGGGTGGTAAAGAGGTATAATATGTTCAAATAATATAAAATAACTAAAAGGACAGCTATTCATGGGTAAACCAAAGAAACGAACCAGCCCCCGCAGAACCGGTACACGCCGTAGTCACTTAGCTTTGAAGTTAGCCCGAGCGGTTAACGCCAAATCTCCAGTTAAGGCCTACACGACTCGTCGTGAATCTGGCAAAGCCGCAGTCAAATAAGACCGCAAAAATCTTCGTAGTAACTGTTTTAGTCAAGGAAAGTAGCCACTTAACAATATATGAGCGCAAATCGCCACCTCGGTCGCATCGTAGCCCTACAGACTCTATATGAGCAGGATTTTCGACGTGAATGTGGTGATGAGCTATTTGACCTTAAAGAAGTGCTTGATCGCAACATAGGCCGTTACCACAAGACTATTGAAGACCCTGAGTTCATTGTTTCGTTGGTTAATGGCGTCGCGTCGCGCGCCGAGGAGTTAGACAGCGTTCTTCAACCTATAGCTCCAGAGTGGCCTATCGACCAAATTGCCCGCATGGATAGAGTTATCTTACGCATGGGCCTTTATGAATTAACTCATCAAAAAGATGTTCCATCCAAGGTGGTTATAAACGAAGCCGTTGAATTAGCAAAATCATTTGGTGGTGACAACAGCTCAAAATTTGTTAACGGTGTGCTTGGTACAGTATTACGACAGCATCAGGCCGAGGAAATTACTTTACCTGCAAAAGCTAAAGTCAAGAAAGTGGTGGCAAAATAATCATGAAAAGACCATTACCGATTGGTGGAATCAAGAAGCTGGTGGGCAGACGACGCCCGGCTATCAGTGAAGTGTTGAGCGAGCCAACAGCTGGCGGTGTAGTTTATCGTCGCAATACGACTACCAATGCTATCGAAATATTATTGATCCAAGACGCCAAAAATCGCTGGACAATACCGAAGGGTCACATTGAAGAGGGTGAATCAGCCAAAGAGACAGCCGCTCGTGAAATAGGCGAAGAAACAGGTCTAACTGACGTGACTGTTATGAACTGGCTCGGTAAGATCAACTTCCGTTATCGTCGCCAGCAAAGCCTAGTATTGATGACTACAGAGATATTC
This sequence comes from Candidatus Saccharimonadota bacterium, assembly GCA_037137935.1. Taxonomy (GTDB): domain Bacteria; phylum Patescibacteriota; class Saccharimonadia; order Saccharimonadales; family AQU-01; genus CALRGT01. Next base: position 7,826 of record JBAXJI010000013.1, read on the forward strand.
CTAGTAAAAGCCAATGGCGATACTGATGCTTTGAAGCCCGAAGATTGGATGAACAGTATTCAGTGGTTCCCGACAAGTGAGGCTTTGGACAAGATAGAATACGAAGATATCAGTAAGATTATTTTGATTGGTTTAACTAAGTTACGACAGGCGGGGCTGTAAATATATCCTATGCAAGATTTTTCGACTTATAAGCAGTTCGCAACAGATAAACTAGCAGTAGAATTTAACGATTTAGGCATTCTGGTGACAGCATTTACTCATCGTTCGTATGTAAACGAACACCGTAAGACTGTCCAGACTCATAACGAGCGACTTGAGTTTTTGGGTGATGCCGTATTAGAGCTAGTCGTGACCGAGTATTTATATGGTAGTTTTGATGATCCAGAGGGCGTGCTTACAAACTGGCGCAGTGCACTTGTAAGAACAGAAAGTATTAGTGCCGCTGCTACTCGCCAAGAGTTAGAGCCGTTGCTTCGTCTAAGTCGTGGCGAAAAGCGTGGCACGGCTCGCGCTAGAGCTCAGATTCTAGCTAATTGTTACGAGGCTGTTATTGGTGCGTTGTACGTTGACCAAGGCTATGATGCTGCTAAGAAATTTATTGAGAATAGTTTGCTTACTACTTTTAGTGAAATCCTAAAGACTGGTTCGTGGATGGATCCAAAATCACATTTACAAGAGTTAGTTCAGAGCCATGAAGGCCATACTCCCATCTATAGAGTGATTAGTGAGGAAGGTCCTGACCATGACAAGGTTTTTACTGTTGGCGTATTAGTTGATGGTGAGATTAAGGGGCAGGGGCAGGGGCCTAGTAAGCAAGCTGGGCAGCAGAAGGCGGCGGAGTCGGCTTTAGAGGCTTATAAGCAGGTTTAGGGTCTTCGACACGCATCTTTGGCGCATTTTCGGCGAAATTCTATAGCCCTGATACTCAGCGTACCTTTAGTACGCTTCCGTTGCAGGGCTACAGTTTTCATCCGAAACTGCACTCAAATATACGCGTCGTTTGCTTTCTACCGTGGACCTAGTTCGGCCTTGATGTCGAGGGCGGGACTTCGAACAGTCCTCGGGGAGTAGTTTGTTGTCTTTTTGTAGGAATCTATCTCGGGTTGCGTCCAGGCCCCACATAAGACCATGGGTGCCCGCTGGAGGCGGGCTATTTATTTGACTTGGTTACATTTTTGAGTACGATGAGATTGTGTGTGTAATGTAGGAGTATGGGCGGGCTGCCATAATATTTATCATGAAGTATCCTGAGCTTAGTAAAGAGTTGGTAGCATTAGAAGCTGCAGATCAGTTAGAATTAACTAATCTTTTTCAGAGACTTAATAAATTAAAAACTGAAACTCAAAGAACTAAAGTTCAAGAAGAAACTAACAAGCATATTCAAATTAGAACTAATAGAATGCAGGATATTCTTAAGGAAATTAAGCATCCTACTATAAGCAACATTGGAGTTAGGGGCTCTAGGGCTTTAAACACATTGGCGCTTCATTCGACCTTCTCCGTCCAAAAGCAAATATTAGAGATTTATCAGAATATATTCTCAAAAAATCCTTTAAATGTTTACGCACAGGGTATCCCGCCTTTGGTAGACAAAATAATGATCGTAGAAGAGCGTAAACAATTATTTGGTAGTCAGTGGTCTGTATCATCAAATGGAAAGCCGTTTTTAATAGAAGTTCGAGATTTTGAAGGCGTTAATCAACGCAGGGCAGAATACAGATTAAAACCAATTCAAAAGTGTGTGATTCTTTCTGTTGGTGCCGATAAGTACCCGCTTGGCAGGGGTCCAGCAGAAGCTAGTGATCAAAAGGAGTTAACTGATGATGAGTATGCCCGTGTTGTTAAGTTTTATCGCAGGGCTTAGTTGAATTAAGGGTGAACCATTGTAGTTTTTTTCGCTAAGGCGTAATTCATTTTGCCACTTTTGATTCGGCAAAAGTGGCGCAAAACCGAGGGGCGGTGGCCACAACTCGATATAGCTTCCTAACAAAAAGGACAACACGCCCTCCGGAACTTGTCCTATCGGACTTCGAACAGTCCTCGGGGAGTAGTTTGTTGTCTTTTTGTAGGAATCTATCTCGGGTTGCGTCCAGGCCCCACATAAGCCCATGGATGCCCGCTGGAGGCGGGCTATTTTGATGAGTGAGGATGGGGTTAGTTTTTGGAGCTAAGTGTACCTAGGACTATTATCCAGGCCAATAAAGATTTAGCGATGAGGCTGAGCCAAACATAGGCGCGCTCGCCGTATGCATAGTCTTTCCATTTGCCGATCTTTTTGTACTGTAACCACATATTGACTGCAAAAGTATTGAACAGTAAGAACGTCAACAAAAAGCCGAGCTTGGCGTACCACGGTATAGAGTCGGCTATGTTGCTGGTACTTGCCCAGAAATATATGCCACCGATTATCCAAGGTACGATTCCGGCAATAATTCCTATATTAAAAGGGAACCATGATGTTTTTTTGGTTAATTGATTGTAGCGTTCCATTTCTAGACCCCAGATATTCATAAGGAAATTTAGAGTGAAGACAAATACTACGCTCGGCAACTCGTTTAGTCCACCCATCATAAGTAGGACGGTAATCATAAGTGATGAGCTGATGGAGTATTCCAGCCAGCGCATAGGGTTGATGCCTTTTTTGATATTGGCTTCATAGCGACGGTAATACATTGGTGAGGCTACGAAAAGATGAAAAAAGGCTGCAACAAGCAGAAATAGCGGACCAACAACTGCTATAGGTATATCAACAAGTATCTTGGTCGCAAAAGTGAAGTCACCATCCGGAGCCTTGTCAAAAAAGCGAGTAATAATAGGTATCTTTAGCGAGTAGTTCAAAATTATGAGCATTATCGTCGCCTGCACAAGATGCACGGAACCCATAATTATATTAAATCGTCGAAGTTTTTTGGCCTTGTTGTTTTTAAAAATCATATAAGTAAATTATAGCATAAGCATAATGCCGTCAAACCCTTCTTGCCACTTTTGTTTCGGCAAAAGTGGCGCAAAACCGAGGGGCGGTGGCTGCTTCTTGATACAGTCTCCAGTCAAGCCTGACAACTGCCTGCGGAACTAGGCCCGCTTTATTACTTTTGGAGGGCGGGCCGTCAAACAGTCCTCGGCTAATAGTTGTCAGTTTGACGAGACATGTATCAGGAAGTAGCCAAGCCCCACCTAAGCCCATGGCTGCCCGCTGAAGGCGGGCAATATATTAAAAGTGTCGTATATCACAAAATCGCAACAGAAATCTTACAAAAAGATGAATAATTGGCGTAGTATGTATTTATGGATATAAAAGAGATTGAGACGAAGCTATGGCAGACAGCAGATAAGCTGAGAAACAACATGGATGCGGCTGAGTATAAGCATATTGCGCTTGGCTTAATTTTCCTTAAATATATTTCGGATGCATTTGAAGAAAAACACAAAGAACTTTCCAGCACTCCTAACGCCGATCCTGAAGACAGGGATGAATATACTAGCGAAAATGTTTTTTGGGTGCCAGTTGAAGCGCGCTGGGAAAAACTAAAATCCAATGCCAAGCAGCCAACCATAGGTGTATTTGTTGATAACGCAATGGATGCTATAGAGCGTGATAACCCAAGCTTAAAAGGAGTCTTGCCAAAAGAATATGCCAAGGAGCGTTTAGACAAAAGAAGACTAGGTGAGTTAATAGACACCTTTAGTAACATCAAATTCGCAGAAGGTCACGAAAGCAAAGATATTCTTGGCCGCATTTATGAATACTTTATGGGTATGTTTGCCGATGCCGAGGGCAAGCGAGGCGGCCAGTTCTATACTCCTCGCAGTATTGTTAGATTATTAGTGGCAATGTTGGCGCCAAAACCAGGAGCCCGTATTTACGACCCTTGCTGTGGTAGTGGTGGTATGTTTGTTCAGAGTGAAAAGTTTATTGAAGAGCGCAAGGGCAAGGTTGGTGATATTGCCGTTTATGGGCAAGAGTCCAACCAAACTACTTGGAAGTTGGCCAAAATGAATATGGCCATTCGCGGTATTGGTGCTCATATTGAATATGGTGACACTTTGCATAACGATAAGCTGCCCGATCTTAAGGCCGATATAGTAATTGCTAATCCGCCATTTAACGTTAGTGATTGGGGCGGGGAAACTTTACGCAATGATGTGCGCTGGAAGTACGGCACGCCACCAACAGGCAATGCTAACTTTGCCTGGGTGCAGCACTTTATTCATCATCTAAGCCCAAATGGTACGGCAGGGTTTGTACTTGCAAATGGTAGTATGAGTAGCCAAAGTAGTGGCGAAGGCGACATTAGAAAGAAGCTTGTCGAGGAAGATTTAGTAGATTGTATTGTTACATTACCTAGCCAGCTATTCTTTAACACCGGTATTCCAGCATGTCTTTGGTTTGTTTCTCGTAATCGTAGAAATCGTAAAGGTAAGGTTTTGTTTATTGATGGGCGCAATTTAGGTCAAATGATCAACCGTCGTAACCGTGAACTAACTGATAAAGATATTAATAAAGTTGCCGAGGCTTACGAGCAGTTTAAAGTATCTGGTACTACCCTTGATATAGCTGGTTTTGTAAAAGTAGCCTCAGCTGCTGAAATTAAAGAACATGATTTTGTTCTAACTCCTGGCCGTTATGTTGGCAGTGAAGCAGTTGAAGATGACGATGAAGCATTTGAAGAAAAGATGAAACGACTTACGGCTGAGTTAAATGAACAGTTCACAAAATCACACGAGTTAGAAAATAAGATAAAAGAAAATTTGAAGAAAATTGGCGATGAGTAAAGCAAAAATAATTAAGTTCAGGGACGACCTTACTGAATATAGAAAACTATTATATGGCTCACGAGATGTACTAGCAAAGGTAGATTTTAGCGCGCCTGAAATAAAAAAACTTCGCACATCTCTTATTGGTCAATTAGCAAATATAGAAGAAGAAATTACCAAATTATCTAGGCACCCAAAAGTTGCAGACCCTGTCTGGAGACAGTACCAAGATGCTTATACCCTGGCTATATCAACAGATATTTTACAGCGAGTAGGTCCGGCAATTGACGCAGCACTAGATGATTTAGAATACGTAATCTCAAAATACAAAGCAATTAAAAATAAAAACACAAATATGCCTATTGGGGTCTATTATGATATATCGAAGCTACACCCAACAATTATTAAGCATTGTTCAAAGAAGTTTGAGGACGGCTATCTTTCAGACTCTATACTTACGGCATACAAAGTTGTTTTGAATGAAATAAAAGAAATTACCGGAATCAGTGATAAAGATGGCAAGCCGCTTGTTGAGCAAGCCCTGTCTCTAAATTCACCAATTATCAAGCTGAATGGCTTACGCACTCAAACAGATAAAGATGAGCAGCAAGGGTACATGTTTTTACTATCTGGAGCCGCCCTTGGTATTCGTAATCCCAAAGCACACGACCTTGTCGAACAAGATGATCCGCAGCGTGCATTACAGCTATTGAGTTTTGCCAGCCTTCTGATGCATAGATTAGATGAACGTAGTGAACCAAAATGACAAAGACAGTATTGCTTGGAGATATTGCTTATATAACTAAACTTGCCGGTTACGAGTTCACCAAATATATTAAATATGATGATGAGGGTGAAGTGATTGCCCTAAGAGCCCTAAACTTAAGTAATGGACAACTCGATCTATCAAACATAAAAAGGATTCCTAAAGAAGTTTCAGATAAATTGCCAAGATCAAAACTACGCAAGGGAGACATACTACTATCATATACAGGTACAGTTGGCAACTATGCGTACGTAAACAAGGATAATACTTATCATCTGGCACCAAATGTGTGTCTCGTTAGAGCAAATGAAAGTTGCTTGCCAATATTTCTTTACTATCTTATAGGTAGTCCAATTTTTAAGAATCGACTAGTCGAAAACTCTCACGGCAGCACTCAAGTTACCGTACCAATGAAAAATATTAGAAATATAAGCCTACAAATACCCAACATAGATACACAGGAGAAAATTGCTAAATTTCTGGTGGTTATTGATGAAAAAATTGAATTGAATAGGCGTACGAATGAGACTTTGGAGCAAATGGGCCAAGCCCTTTTTCGCCATTACTTCATCGATAACCCTAAAGCAGTGATGTGGGAAGAAAAATCACTCGATGATATCGCAGATTTTCTCAACGGGCTTGCTATGCAGAAATACCCATTCGTAATAGGTAAGCCTTCGCTTCCAGTTATTAAAATTCGTGAGATGTCTTCTGGAATCACTTCTATCACCGACCTAGCAGCTGCGGATATTTCTACACAATATATCGTGAATAATGGTGATTTACTGTTTTCTTGGTCCGGTACATTGCTAGTTAAGTTTTGGTCAGGGGGCAAGGGGGCGCTTAATCAACATCTCTTCAAAGTCACCTCTAAAGATTACCCTGAATGGTTGTATTATTACTGGACTAAACATCACCTTAATGATTTTATTCAGACTGCAAAATCAAAAGCTACTACTATGGGGCACATACAGCGCGGACACCTGAAAGATGCCAAGGTACGGGTACCGGAAGAGGTACTTATGTCAGAAATTGGCCGACAGATTCAGCCGTTAATCGACAGATACAAAATTAATTCTGAAGAAATCCAAACCCTCACCACACTCCGCGACTCATTATTACCACGCTTAATTTCGGGAAAATTAGTATTATGAATGAGCTAAGGATAGTTATTGACCATTCACTCATAGATATTGCTGCACCAACGATAACTTTTCTTTCAGTGATCGCTTTAATATTCCAAGAACCTATAAGGAATTTTTTCAGCAAAGCGGTGCTTAGTGCACAAATAAATCTTCAGCCACCAGATTGTCACTTTATAGAACTTTCTGATGAGAAAGGGAATAAAATTTCTGATGTACTTTACGTTCGAATGATAGTAAAAAACGAAGGTCGTAGGTCAGCCAAGAACTGTGAAGTTATGCTAACTAAAATAGTAAAAATTGAAAATAATGGAAATAAGACAGACGAAAGATTTTTACCTATGAATCTCATCTGGAGCCATTATCAGCCTAGACGTATAAACTTAAATATAAGGAGAGGTTTATTCCACCACTGTGACATTGGTTTTATTGTTGGTAATAAGGATAAAAAAGCAGTATTAAAAATTGACACTATGGTTCAGCCCAACAAGGTATCAGATGGATACTATCCTAATATCATTAAATGGGGCAAATATGAGTTCACGTTTATAATTGGATCAGATAATACCAAAACAAAAGAAGTAAAATACATGTTTGAGTTTGATAAATTTATTAATGACGAGAAGAAAATGTTAAATCAACTGGTAGTAAAGATAATATAATGACTGAAGACAAAGTTGAACAAGATTCATTAGAAAAATTAGCAAGTTTAGGCTGGCAGATTTTGCACGGACCAGAAATTGGTCCGGATGGCAGCGGTGAACGGAAATATACAGACGTAGTTTTAGAAAATATGCTAAAGTTTGCGCTAAGCAAAATTAACCCAATTTACGAGTCGGCAACTATAGGGCAAGCTGTTACTAAAATTGTTCGCTCAAGTGATGCTAACTTGCTTTTAGACAATAAAAACTTCCATGAAATGCTGTTTGACGGCATAGACATTGAGAGTAGAGTACCAGGCAGTGAAGATGTACGTACCGTAAAAGTAAATTTGTTTGACTTTGAACACCCAGAAAATAATGAGTTTGTGGCAGTTAATCAACTTACTGTGATGCAGGGTGATTATCATCGCCGCCCGGACGTTGTGCTTTTTGTAAACGGTATGCCTCTTGGAATAATTGAACTTAAAGACCCAAGCAACGAAAAGGCCAGTCTAAAAGCCGCCTACCAACAATTACAAACTTATAAAGCGGAACTACCAGCACTATTTAGATTTAATGAATTAATGATAATTAGTGACGGCATTGACGCAGCTATGGGCACTATAAGCTCTAGTTTTGAGCGTTTTGTACCATGGAAGACCATTGATGGCTCAAAAGAACTAACTAGTGTGCCAATGCTAGAAGTGTTATTACGCGGAGCTTGTGATAAACGTCGTATGCTCGACATTGTACGCAGTTATATCGTTTTTGAGCGGGACGAAGAAAAACACAGTTATATAAAAAAAATCGCCGCCTACCATCAATATTGGGCAGTCAATAAAGCCTTAGATAATACCAGACATGCAATATTGCCTGAGAGCGACCACCGCGTTGGTGTCGTGTGGCACACTCAAGGTTCAGGCAAATCGTTGAGTATGATGTTTTATAGCGGCAAGTTGGTTCTTGACCCCGTACTTGAGAACCCAACTATCATAGTTATCACAGATCGCAATGATCTAGACGACCAGCTATATGGAACCTTTGCCAACTGCAAAGATTTATTACGACAAGACCCGGTCCAAGCAAATAGCCGTAATAACCTACAAGAATTGTTAGAGCGCCAAGCAGGGGGCATAATCTTCACCACTAACGCTAAGTTCTTCCCAGAAGAAGGCAACGACTACCCTGAGCTTAGTGATAGACGAAACATTATTGTAATGGCCGACGAGGCTCACCGCAGCCAATACAACTTTATTGATGGTTTTGCTAAACATATTCGACAAGCATTACCTAACGCAAGTTTTATTGGTTTTACCGGCACGCCAATTGAAAATGATGACCGCAGCACACCAGCCGTTTTCGGAAAATACATTGATGTTTATGATATTCAACAATCCGTCAAAGACGGCGCAACTGTGCCGATTTATTACGAAAGTCGTTTGGTTGAACTCGACATCAACAAAGATATGCGTAGCAAAATCGATCAAGAAATCGACCAATTACTACAAGCTGAAGAATTTGATAAACAAGAAGAATATAAAACACGTAATGCTCAGCTCGAAGCCATAGTCGGTAATGCCAAGCGGATTGATAGAATCGCTAGTGATATAGTTGAGCATTTCGAAAATCGATTAAGTACTATAGTCGGTAAAGGAATGGTGGTTGTTATGAGCCGTCGTATTGCGGTTGACCTTTATAACTTAATCACATCTATCCGCCCCGATTGGCACAATGCAGCTGACGACAAGGGTTTTATCAAAGTTATTATGACCGGTTCAGCTAGTGACCCATTAGATTGGCAACAACATATCCGTAATAAAGAGCGTCGCGGCAAACTTGCCGAACGCATGAAGGAATCAGAGTCAGACCTAAAACTAGTCATCGTCTGTGATATGTGGCTGACCGGTTTTGATGCCCCAAGTTTGCACACAATGTACTTGGATAAGCCGATGAAGGGCCACAACCTTATGCAGGCCATCGCTCGTATCAACCGAGTATATAATAATAAACCTGGTGGGCTAGTCGTAGATTATCTTGGCATTGCTGCGGCGTTACGTGAGGCGCTCGAAACCTATACAGTAAGCGGAGGTAAGGGTTCACCGTTCTTAAATCAAGCCGAAGCAGTTGCAGTCATGAAAGAGAAGTTTGAAATACTTCAAGACTTATTTACTAATTTTGACTATGAAAAATACTTCCCGGCTAGCACAGGTCAGCAGTTGCAGATTTTACTCGATGCTCAAGAATATATTCTCGGGCTAGAAGACGGTGAGAAGCGACTCAAACAACACGTTTTGGAACTTTCGAAAGCCTTTGCGTTGAGCGTACCACACCCCGACGCATTGGCAATACGTGACCACGTAGCATTCTTTCAAGCTATCAAGGCCCGACTCGGTAAAATTAGTGTTGGTCCTGGTGGTATGAGCTCCGAAGACTATAACGCTGCCATTCGCCAAATTGTCGATAAAGCCATAGCACCAGCAGGAGTTGTTGATATATTTGAAGCCGCTGGACTTGAGCGACCAAACCTGTCAATCTTATCAGAAGAATTCTTGGCCGAAATCCGAGGCATGGACCGGAAAAACTTGGCAATCGAAGCCTTACAGCGACTATTAAATGATGAAGTCCGAACCCGGTTCTCAACCAACGCCATAAAAGCTCGCTCATTTGCTGATATGTTAGATCGCGCATTACAAAAATACAAAAATAACAGTATTGAAGCCGCGCAAATCATTGAAGAATTAATTGATATTGCCCGCAAAATGCGCGACAGCAACAAAGAAGCCGAAGAACTTGGTATGACGGCTGATGAAGTCGCATTTTATGATGCCCTAGCTATGCACGGCGCCGCCCGAGAGGTAATGGGTGATGATCAGCTACGTAAACTTGCCGCATTATTAGTAAAAAGAGTTAAAGCGAACACCAGTGTCGACTGGACTTTTCGAGCAGATGCTCAAGCAAGATTACGGGTTGAAGTTAAAAGGTTACTACGTGAATATAGCTATCCACCTGATGAAGAGAAATTGGCAACCGACTTGGTCCTAGAACAGGCAAGTTTGTTTGGTGAGGAATGGAGCAAATAAAATATTTCAGAACTAAGGAGCATATTACTAAAATGAACATTTATTTAGATATTGACTGGACTAAGTGTTGATTATCGTTCGGTTGGGTAAACGGTGCTATTATGAACTAGGTTAAGAACCTTGAAGAAAATAGAAATGTAATATGGTTATGATGAAAGCGAGGGACTATATGAGCGATATTAACTTCTGCCCACATTGCGGACACGACTTAGCGATGTATCAAAATAACGATTTCGTTAATGCAGATAATACTGCGGATGAAAATCTTTTAATAGCTGTAAAATGCGTGATAGAGGCCAATAAAGCGTCGACATCACTGCTTCAAAGAAAGATGAGGATCGGTTATGGTAATGCGGCGCGTTTGATTGATGCGATGGAAGAACGGGGCTATATAGGGCCTGCTATTGACTCTAAGCCACGAGAAGTCCTAATAGTCAGCATTGATCAAATGTAATGATATGAATATTTACCTAGATATTGACGGAGTGATAGTCGCGAATGATAATAACGCAGCAAATCACGCCAGTGAGTTTATTGAGTATGTATTAACTAAGTTTCCGGACACAACTTACTGGCTGACTACACATTGCCAAGGTGACGCTAGTCAACCGATTAAGGACATTGGTCATTTGTTTGATGCCAAAACCATTGATTACATGAAGATGATTAAGCCGACAACTTGGCTAGATTCGCCAAATAAAACATCAGCTATAGATTTTAGCCAACCCTTTTTATGGTTTGACGACGACTGTTTTGACGGCGAGAGGCAAGAGTTAATCAAGAACAATGCACTAGATAATTGGATAGAAGTTAACTTAAGTAAAGATCCAGACCAACTGCTAAAATTCATAACCAGTTTTCCAATTGCTTCTGAAACGGCACAAGAAGGCTTATAAAAAAATAGCCCGCCTCCAGCGGGCATCCATGGTCTTATGTGGGGCCTGGGCGCGACCCGAGATAGATTCCTACAAAAAGACAACAAACTACTTCCCGAGGACTGTTTGAAGTCCGATAGGACAAGTTCCGGAGGGCGTGTTGTCCTTTTTGTTAGGAAGCTATATCGAGTTGTGGCCAAAGCCCCTCGGTTTTGCGCCACTTTTGCCGAATCAAAAGTGGCA
>JBAXJI010000014.1:0-19253 GCA_037137935.1 Candidatus Saccharimonadota bacterium
CTTAGATGGGGCTTGGCTACTTCCTGATACGAGTCTCGTCAAACTGACAACTATTAGCCGAGGATTGTTTGACGGCCCGCCCTCCCAAAATAATAGAGCGGGCCTAGTTCCGAGATCGTGGCCTTTTGGCTAAGGTCAGGCTTAGCCTGCCTTAAACCAAAAGAGACCATGTCAGGCAGTTGTCAGGCTTGACTGGAGCTAAATCTGGTAAATGAAACCAACGCGCTCAAGATACAGGCCAAACTCACCGAAGCGCGCCGCCAAATCGGCGGCTGGCGCAAAAGTGTTAATTAGACTGCCTTCTATCCTCACTGAGACACGAGCATCATTGTCGTTGTCAGCATCCGAGTTGTTCAAGTTCGGCTTGCCGTTGTCGTTCACGTACGAGTTCGGCACGTTCGACCAGTCGTCGATGCGCTTATTAATTTCACCAGGATCAGTTAACCGCCTACGCATAGACAGCTTCGTTTATCTCAGCCCGTAGTCACGAGCTCCCGGCGACAATTCGTGGGGATTATGAAGGTTATTGTTGTGCAAGTATGTAACGGGCGCCAGTGGCTCGGTACACTTCGTACTTACAAGCAAACATCGAGGCACCGATAGACAAAACGTCTGTGGATTTCCCACCTCTTACCTATAATTGTAGCAAAAATTTGCGGCGAGTCCTTGCTAAAGCAAGGACAAAGAAGAGGAAGAAAAAGGAGGGAATAAAGCAGCAAGGTTCAAGTTTTTACCCCACCGAGACACGAGCACCAAAGTCGAGGTCAGCACCCGAGCCGTCCAAGCCCGGCGTGCCGTCGTCGCCCACGAACGAGATCGGCACGCGCGACCAGTCGTCGATGCGCTTCGGTTCAAGGTTGAAGTGTCGAATCCAAGTTTTATCTGTCGTACCGTTGCCAGATAGTTTGTCGCCTCTCGCGCGGAGTGTCTGCCAATACGTAACGGCATCGAGGACGCTGGGCACCCGGAGTTTCAGGCTAGGGCTCTCAACTTGCATCTTCTTGAACGTATTTAGCTGTTCAGCCACAGGTTTGCGACCCAATTGCTTGGTATAGCCAGACGGCATAATACTCAGGCGCACTGCACCCCCTTGCTGTAATTCGCCGGACAATTCCTCAGCGCTGTAGTGTTGGTATAGCTCATCATATACAAATGTCCCTACCGGTTGCTGTTCGCCGAAGTGCACCGCAAAGTCTCGGAGCGTCTGCCAATCAGCGATGACATTCGGGGTAGCCAGTAGATTGGGTTTGTTACCGTTCTCGACGAAGTCGCGTACCACGTAGTCCATAGTGCCGTTACTCTGCCATTCAGCTAGTTTTGTCTCTAGGAGACGGGCGAAGGCTGGTTTGTCCATAACTTCCGCGCCGGTTGCCTGGGCGACTTCTGAGTAGGCCTGGTAACTTGACGCTGTTTGATCGGCCAACACCTCTGGCAGCATACGGATAATTTCCGGTAGATCACGCTCACCGCGTTTCGCTTTGATTTCGTCAATTCGCGGGTCACGGTCGTAGCCGAACCCCTCTATGGTGCGATTGAACTCGTACAGGAACAACAGATCGTCTTTGCTCAGTACTGCGTCAGGATTTTTGGTCATCAGGTCGTCTAGGGCTGTCAGGCGTTTCATATCAGCGGCTTTTTGGAGGTACTCCTCGCCACCGGGGAGGTCGGGGTCTTGGAGCTTTTCGGATAAGACATCGATTAAGATAGGCTCTACTTCCTGACCGGGCAAAACACCTCGGACATCATGCGATACAACACCGTTTTCCATGCGGATGGCCAGACGCGGGATAGTGTCTTTGTCGTCTTCGTCACGAGTGTAGTAGACGTAGAAGTCGCCGCCTTGCAGTTGCATAGCGGCTGTTGGTTCGCCAGCTGTGCACCAATCGGTGCCGTGGCCTTGCAGTGAGCCAGCAAGCCGCCGCGCTGTTTCGGGGTCAGCTGATTGGTGGTATTTTGTCCATGAACCGCGGATATCCTGTCGTAGTTCGGGATTGTCCGGGGTGACTTCGAGAATGGCATGGGTATAGAGTCGGCCAAAACTGCCTTCATTGAGTACCTGCTGTAGTTTTGCATCGTCTGGCTTTTCGCGCAGCACGTGGAAGTTCTTCACTGCGGCATAGGTGTAGGCCAGTGCTTCTCGGCTGAGTTCCGGATACGGTGCCACGGTATCGGCCTCGCGGCGTGAAAATTTCTGGGTTTCTTTGTTATATTTACCAAGGCTTGTAATACCTTGCCAGGCATAGGTCTTAAACCAGTCGGGGTAGCTGCCGTCGTTGCCGCCGAGATACTCGACCCACTTTTCTAGGCTGGCTTGTTGGTCAGCCTGAGCGGCTTCGATAAGCTGGTGCTTCATATCTGGCGTGATTTCTATGTCTCCGTGGCCTTGATTGCGGGCAATCTGGCGCTGCAAGGCGAAATGGCTTTCCGGTACGTTCTCGGCTTTAATAACATGCGCGTCTATCTGACGCCTCACACTTTCAGGATCGCCGGTTAGAATACCATCTTTTGCTGTGTCTGCCATGAACTTCAGGTAGGTGGCAGTACGGTCACCCGCATTGTCGAGGATAGTTTCGCCATTACTGCGCAGATAGCCAACCACATGGTCGACTTCTTTTGGGTCTACACTGGCGTATTTATGCACAAAGCGCCCGCCAGCTTTGTCTTCAGCAGTAATAGCCAGATGACCGAGGCCTTTGTCCTGCAGTTTTGGAACAACGTGATTTTCGTACAACGCTGCAACCCCAGGGTGCTCAAGATCCCAGTGATCAGCGGCATCACGTGCGAGCTGGTGCCAGTCGTCACGTGGCTGTTCCTGCGGTGTTGGTTCGGGGTTTTCTACTGGCATAGTTATTATTTTAAAGCTTCACCCCATTAACTCATATTTCAACAGAGGAAGCAAGACTAGCGGTATAACGTTACATGTAGTGACGGTATACTCGGCTAGTATATATATTGCCCGCCTCCTGCGGGCATCCTTGGTCTTAGATGGGGCTTGGCTACTTCCTGATACGAGTCTCGTCAAACTGACAACTATTGGAGCGGACTTGCCAGCAAACTCAATGGATTACTTTGCTGGCCGACTGCAAGGAGTCGTCCGCTCTTGTTGTCAGGCTTGACTAGAGACTGTATCAAGAAGTAGACACCGCCCCTCGGTTTTGTGTTACTTTTGCCGAAACAAAAGTGGCATAAAAAAGTCCGCTTTCGCGGACTTAAATAACCGATTAAAGAAACGAAATTGCAACTACGGGTATAAACCATTAATTGTGGCTAAAACTACCGCATCAGCTAAATTTTCTGCTTTTTGAGTAGTTGATTGTACATCTCCAGCTATGACCTTTCTAGAATCTGTTGCCACAGCAAGTTTGTCCTGTGTTCTTGAGAGTGCGCCGATAGGTCTGTCCGCGAATGGTATTTCCTTAAGTCTGGCCAGTCTATCCTCTAACTCATTAACATGCGTAGAGGCATCCACTAGCTCACTTTTATTGATGGGTAGACTATAATGTGTAATTCTTGGTAATCCTCGACCTTTTGGTGTGATAGTTGATGTCACGTTTATGTCGGTAGTTTTTCCATCTTTTCCTCGCGTGGCCGTGACAACACGCACAGTATCTTTAAATTTACCACTACGACTCGTTGTAAATGATGCCGTTTCGCTACCATCTGGGTTTTGTACCACTCCAACTTCGTGGGTGCGAGAATCCTTCCTATTAAGATCTACATCGTTACGTCGTCTACCTTTGAGCCTGTCTGATATTGCTGGTCTTTCACCGCCAATTATTCGTCTTGTAGCACTTGAATCAGTCGCATCGAGACGAATTACTTGTACTTCTTTACCTAATAAAGGTCCGCTAATTTCTTTTGGTTTTAGTGTGCCTAGTTCGAGGCCAGTGTTAACGGCAGCAATCTCCGAGTGAGCTAATCCTACTGGATTTCTATTAAACTGCTCTAAAGCTAATATTTTTGTTCGGCTCATTTTTTTTCCTTTTCTTGCTTTTTTGTTTTATTTAGGTACACGACTATACTATCATGCTAGCGCTAATTTGTCAATGTTAGTATATTAGTATATATATTGCCCGCCTCTAGCGGGCATCCATGGTCTTAATGGGCATCGAGTTGCGGCCCGAAATAGATTCCTACACAAACACAACAAACTACCTGCCGAGGACTGTCTGAAGTTACGTCAGTAACAAGTTCCACAGGCTGTGTTGTGTTTTTGCTAGGAAGCTATATCGAGCCGTAACTTGGCCCGAGTTTTTGCGCCACCTTTTGACGGTCCAAAAGTGGCATTAAAAAGTCCCCTTTAGGGGACTAATAAATACAACTTGAATGTAGGAGAGTTTAGGCTTTACGCGCCGGGACGCTTCTGGTTCATGCGCTGAGATTTTAGAACGATACTTTGAAGTTCCTTAAAGATAGCAAACTGCTTGTTGGTGTGGTAAATCTTGGTGTTACCTTGGCGTTCCGAAATCAAGAATCCGATTTTTTCTAATCTTTTTAGTTCGCGTTGAATGTTGCCGGCGTCTTCTTTAATAAGTTTGGCAAGTCCGCGTACATGAGTTTTGAAGTCAGGATATTTGGCATAGACAACTATGATCTTGCGTCGAACCCTGGATGTGATAAATACGTCTAGCATAAGCACCTTCATTGTTATTAGAACAACACTTAGTATAGACACATGTTAAAAACAATTCAACCATAATTTTTCATATAAAAGTCTATAATGGTAGACATGTATTACTACAAGGTGCTGGTTTCTAGTCAACGTTACAGGGGTAGCGAACCGTTAACTTACTCATTTGATGAAGTCATAAAACCAGGGCAATTAGTTGAAGTTCCTTTGCAAAATAAACAAACTGGCGGCGTCGTTGTAGAAGCTACTGGTAAACCAAGCTTTAAATTAAAGCCTATTACGCGCACTACAATCGACAAACCACTACCCGCTACTAGCCTTGAGCTTATGGACTGGCTGGCCAAATACTACCCTGCCCCACAAAGTTATATTGCCGCCCAATTTATTCCTTCTGGATTATTGCAAATACCTAGAAAGCCAAAAAATACCGAGATTAAGGCTGTCGACGCATCCGCACTACCTAAGTTGACCGGCGAACAAACGGAAGCCTTAAATACGATCAATAGCACGGCTCCTGGGTCGACCGTCCTATTACACGGCGATACTGGCACGGGCAAAACTCGGCTATACCTAGAGCTGGCCAAACAGCAAATAAGCCAAGGCAAGGATGTCTTGATACTTACCCCAGAAATTAGCTTAACGCCGCAACTAACGAGAGAGTTTGAGCAGACCTTTCAGGGCCAAGTCATATTGTTTCACTCTAATTTAACTATCGCCGAAAGACGCAATGCCTGGACGAAAGTTTTATATGCCGACCAACCAATTGTCGCTATAGGACCTCGATCGGCGTTATTTATTCCGTTTCGAAGTCTTGGTCTAGTTGTGGTTGATGAGTCACACGAGGGCGCCTATAAACAAGATCAAACTCCGCACTATGATGCGCGGCGCGTTGCCAGCAAGCTCGCACAACTACACGGCTGTATAGCAATTTTAGGCTCTGCCACACCAAATATCACCGACTACTATATTGCCGAAACCAAAAAAGCAAAGATCATACGAATGACCAAACTTGCCACCAGCGACGAGGTTAGCGCACCTGAAATAACAGTGGTACTGGCCCGCGACAAAAATCATTTTAGCCGACATGGATATTTGTCTAACGAACTATTGGACGGCGTTCAGAACGCTCTCAATAACGGCGAACAATCATTGATATTTCTTAATCGTCGCGGCACAGCCAGATTGGTGCTTTGTCAAAGCTGTGGCTGGCAAGCAACCTGCCCGAACTGTGACCTACCGTTGACTTACCATGGCGACAATCATCAAATGCGATGCCACACTTGCGGATTTAAGGATCGGACGCCATCGTCCTGCCCTGTTAAAGCTGGCGGTTGTGGGTCGACAGACATCATCTTCCGCAGCTTAGGAACCAAATCGTTAATAGACGCGCTGGAAAGACTTTTTCCAAAGGCTAGACTACAAAGATTCGATACGGATAATTTAAAGGCTGATCGGTTCGAGCAACATTATACCTCTGTGAGTGAGGGCAAAGTCGACATACTAGTTGGTACTCAGATGCTGGTAAAAGGCCTGGATCTGCCCAAGCTTAGCTTTGTCGGCGTTGTTTCTGCCGATTCTTCGCTAAGCTTCCCCGATTACACTGCCACAGAACGAACTTATCAATTACTTACTCAAGTTATTGGTCGAATCGCGCGTGGTCACCGTAAAGGCGCCGCCGTAATACAGACGTATCAGCCTGAAAGCCCGGCGATAATTGCTGCAATCACTAAGGATTGGCCGAGCTTTTATCAATCAGAAATTAAAGAACGCCAACAGTTTATGTTTCCGCCGTTTTGCTATCTACTCAAGCTAACTATTAGTCGAAAAACGGTCAATGGCGCCCAAAAAGCAGCCAGTGAATTAGTGGATAGCTTACGCCAACTTCGCTTGCCAGTTAAGATTATTGGACCAAGCCCGAGCTTCTACGAAAAAACCGCTGGCGAATACCGCTGGCAGGCAGTCATCAAGGCCAAGAACCGAGCAAGTCTAGTAGACATCATCAAGGAACTGCCGGCAAACTGCAGTTACGATATCGACCCCTCTAATTTGCTCTGATTGATCATTTGTCATTTAACATTTACCATTTATTTTGACATTGACCATTTTACATTGAAGCTACAATGACCAAATGCCACCTGACAAATAAATGTCAAGATGGCAAATGCTAAATGATAAATAGCTTTACGGTCTGGACCACAACCCCTGTCATAGGCTATACTCTACCAAATGACCAAAGACCACATTATCGCCCTGCCTAATCATCACTTGCGCCAACGCTCTAGAAAAGTTGGCGTTATTAGCGACAAAATCCTGAATCTTATTGATGATATGGAGTCCGCTACTCTTGACTGGGAAGATAGCCGCGAACACGAAGTTGGTGTGGCGTTGGCAGCTGTTCAGATCGATAGCTTAATCCGAGTTGTGGCAATACGAGAAGATTTTGACGACAAAGATAATCGAAATTTTAATATCTTTATAAATCCAGAGATCACTAAGTACGAGGGTGTAATCGAAGAAGATTTCGAGGGATGC
This sequence comes from Candidatus Saccharimonadota bacterium, assembly GCA_037137935.1. Classification (GTDB taxonomy): domain Bacteria; phylum Patescibacteriota; class Saccharimonadia; order Saccharimonadales; family AQU-01; genus CALRGT01. The sequence continues at coordinate 7,163 of JBAXJI010000014.1, forward strand.
CTAAGTATTCCTGATGTTTATGGCAAAGTACCACGCCACACAAAGGTGCGCGTAAAGGCTACTAACCTCGAAGGCAAGCAAATTCGCATCACAGCAGAGGGCTTTCTGGCTCGCGTCTTTCAACACGAGATCGATCACAATAATGGCATAGTTTTTATTGACCACATCAAGGACAATAGCGAAGCTTTCTACAAGATCATGGAAGACGGCAAACTTGAACCACAAGATTACGACAGCCTGATCAAAGATAATCCAAGACTCTGGGGGGAGTAAATATGAAGATTTCTTTAGTGTTTTTTGGTAGTGGACCAGTCGCTGCTAAGTCATTAGAATTACTGGCCAAAAAATACCACATCGAAGCTGTTATTACCAAGCCAAAACCTAGCCATCATCGGGGCGACTTCCCTGTTGTAACACTAGTGGAATCTCTCGGGCTCAAAACTTATTACGCATCTACCAAAAGCGAGTTGTCGGAGCTTTTCGCGACCAAACCAGTAACAAGTAAGCTTGGTATCGTTATAGACTACGGAGTTATTATTGGCCAAGATGTTATCGACTACTTTCCTCTCGGTATTATCAACAGTCATTTCTCTTTATTACCAGAGTGGCGCGGCGCTGACCCTATCACCTTTTCGATATTAAGCGGACAAAAGAACACGGGCGTTAGTTTGATGCTTATTAATCAGAAGCTGGATGAGGGTGAAATATTGGCTGAAGGTGTTTATGACCTGCCGGGCGACATTACTACGCCTAAATTAACCGATGGTCTGATTGAGCTTAGCGATGCCTTGCTCGACCATTATCTACCTATGTATGTTGATGGCGAGGTTAAGCCTGTGTCGCAAGAAACTGCCGCCAGAGCCATGAACCGACCATACCTGCCAACTTATTCACGCAAGCTAAGCAAAGCCGACGGACTGATTGATTGGCAGAAGCCAGCTGAACAAATTGAACGCGAGATAAGAGGATTTATTGATTGGCCAAGAAGCTATACGACAATAGCTGGCAAGGACGTGATAATTTGTGCGGCGCATGTTGATGACGCGGCGGACGACCTAACTATTGGGCAAGCCAAAGCCACCGACGACAAGCAATTAGTGGTGCGTACTTCTGACAAATTACTCGTGATAGACGAACTAAAGCCTGCCGGCAAAAAGATTATGACGGCAAGGCAATTTCTTGCGGGCTACGGCAAAGATTTATAGACAGCGACTTATTGCTGGTTAGCTGGCGGCTGATATGCGGCAGGAGCTTGAGGCTGAGGTGCCTGATTGATTGGATCAGCCTGAGATGCTGCGACGATTTGTGGCGCTGCAGAACGGATTTCGATCTTTAACTTCTCTAATTCGTCAGCAACTACCTGCTTGTAACCAGGAAAATTAGCTTCTAGCCACTTCAAGGCACCAGGTTCGTCATTGCGGTCGATATAACTCTCAAACTCGTCTAACTGATCATTGCTCATCTGTTCTGCCAACTTCATACCAACACGCATTTCTAGCGTCTCATAAATATGGCTGAGCATTTTATTCTTCTCGACTGCAGGCAAAGTGCCCAATCCTAATTCTTGTAATAAATTGTCATCTAGTTTAAACATGTGAGCTCCTTTTACTACTGAATATTATCAAAAACTTAGGGATTATGCTACACGATAGCGGTCAACTGATTATACTAACTACCACTATGACGAATATTGTAGCTAGACCGCCGAAGAAGCCGCCTCTTATGGCTCGCCTATAAAGGTCACCGTAGACGGATTCTTCTGATAGCATCAATAACTCTTCTTGATTTTCTGGTCCTTCCGGCAGCCTACTAACCATTGGCTCGAGTGGCCATGCAGCCTTGAAGAAGGTGGACGACTTCGGGGCAGAAATACTATAGAGAGGCTCATAATTTAACGGTGCAGATTCTGGCTTGGCTTCTTCTACCGGGGCTTGGTATTGGATAGAATAATCATCTGTGGTGGGCGTGGTGGGCGTGGTAGGTGTAGGACGAGAGGCCAAAATCACCCCAACATGCGTGGCGCTACTGCGGGTAGCCTTTGGACCATCAGCCCTAATTTCTGGATTAGGCTCGTACTGACCCTCGATAACTTCAGATCTTTCGGCGGCTAATACCGGCCTACTTAAAATTGATTCGGGCTTCTTGCCACGAATTTCGTAGGGTATTTCTGCGGGCGAACTAAAGTTTCTAGCAACTGAACGAGAAGACTTAGCCTGCTCTGTAGTTATGTTGGTTTTTGTTTCTAAGGAGTCATTCAAATATTGCCGCGCGATTGGCTTATGGTCCGGTGAAGAAATAGTGTCAGAAACTAAGCTTGCCAACAAAGCATGGTCTAGGGCAAAATCGTCGGCGTGATCTATAATCATCAGCCCTTGATAATCACCCTTGTTGCTTGGCATAAATTCGAGTGGCGCGGGCTCACTAATCTCCTCATAAGAATCTTCTACAATATTTGGCGAGCTATTGATCTCCATGGGACTTTCCATGGCTACCCCACCAAATGCTTTACTCCATGCTTTTTTGAATCGACGCTGGGGTGTGTCAGCCTCGTTGGTTGATATCTCTAAGGGATTTTCAGCCTCTGTAGGGTCGGAATTACGCTTAGATAGCCACGACACCAAGAATGGACCCTTCTGCCATCTTAACGGCCGTCGGCTCTCCTTATAATTCTCAGTACCTTGCTGGTCCCCGCTTGACACGCTCATAATGAGTTATATTATAACATAAATTGTAGCAGCGCTCAAAAACAAGGAAGTCATCTGTTATTTTGGCTATAGACACAAACCTATGCATGTACTATAATAATCGCCTTATGGGAGAGCACAAAACATATCTAAAGCAAGTTGAAGCCTTTGACTACCGAGAGGATCCAGAGGCTGCCACACGTAGCGCATTGGCGTCAATGGCTATACATGGCTTTGGTGTGATTAATGGTGCTTACGACAATAAAGAGCTAGCTGCTATGAAATTTCCTAACCCAGGAGGCAGAGTAACAGTAGATAAAATTTCCGCCTTCGACAGCCTGACAGAAACAATTGCAAAATTCACAGATATTCCTGACGATGTAGAAGTAGCCGCAACCAATCTTACTCAGCTTGGAACAGATACTCGATGGAGCCAAGACAAGAGTGTTGTTAAGCCTGGCGTTAGAATGCTAGCCAACGCATCTGGCCTGTACACATCTGTAGTGTCTGTTGCCGACAACGACCAAGTTGGATTTGACCAAAAAAATGAAATCTGGCAGCCTAAACCAAAAGCTTTAGCTGTTATTAACATCGCACGAGTTCCAATGGGCTCAGTAGTAGTTATACCTGAATCACCACTGCCAAGAAATGGCCTACCTATCGAGACTGACGAAGGACTAAGAAACGCCGAATCACCATTCTACAAGATAATTAAAGGCAACCGAACAGATATGGCTATCGTCGATCTTTCTATCGGATCTGCAAATTACATGACCGGCCTAGACCTCAAGGCTGACGAGATGCGTAGCCGAAAACCAGCTAAATAATTAGGAAATCAACCAATGTCACAAAAAAGAAATCCTAATTATATCGATATTAATATTCACGCCTTCGACATAAACCCGAGGTCTAACCCTGAGGCCATCAGTCGAGCCGTTAGCGACGCCCTAACCCTGGGTATTGGTGCAGTATCTATTGCTGGGCTAAGTCACGACTTATCCGACGAGTACGGCCGTAGCTTTCCCAAAAAGATGGGTGCCAAACGCTACGTTAATCAACCTGCCCAACTTATTGATGCCGTTGACGCCATAAGAGAACTTACGCTGCATCAGAGCAACATTATGACCACAAAATCCGCCTTGTTGACAACAGGATCAAGGGAGAATTGGCACATCGATAGCGACAACGAAACAAACGACCCTGGCGTCCGCTTAATAACCCAATTATCAGGACCAGAATCTGGCATCATGATAATTGACCGCAACGCTAACATGGCAACAACTGACCCTGAAAGCCCTAAGCCTAAAGAAAATTCTGGACTACTAGTTGCAAGACTAGCTCTGGACACAGTCTTGATTCTACCGGAGTCAAATATCTTCCCGACGGTAACTTTTATTGGCGACGAAGCGCATGAAATCGAACACCCCTACCACACTAGGTTCATGCTTGATAGCTCGGAAACAGAGCGACAAGTTCAGCGAAATCTAATGATTACAGATTTGGTGTTTATGAACAAAAATGGATTTGATGGCGACCGATTAGGCCTCGAACCATCTGATTTAAGACTAAAATAAGCTGGATTAAAGAGTTCGGGCTACAGTTTGGCGCGTAAAGAACTCGATGTGGTCACCTTCTTCGATAGTGACCTTAGCTGTCGAACGGAAGCTCATACCACACATCTCGCCCTCAGTAACTTCCTTGGCGTCGACAGGTCCACGCTTAAGATTAGTGACTTCTACCTCTGCTAGAGTCTCACCGCCGCGTATAACACGAGCAAGCGCTGGTAGGCTTAATTTACCCTTGGTAACCTCGCCACCGCAAATAACCTCTGTTTTAGTAGTCTTGAAGATGGCACGCACAACTAGTCGGCCTAGCTCTGTCTCGACAATTTCTGGAGCCAATAACTTGGTTAGTTCTAGCTTGGTGTCGTCGATCATTTCGTAAATAATATTGTAAAGTCGAATCGAGACTTGGTCACGGTGGGCCAATTGTTTAACGCTGCTAGAAAGTGGCACGTTGAAGCCGTAGATGATGGCACCACTGGAGTGAGCCGTATGAATATCGTTCTCACCAATCGCACCGACGCCAGATCCTACAACGCGAACTGCTACTTCGTCATTTGCGAGCGACTTAAGGCTGTCTATAACCGATGTAAGCGAACCCTGAACGTCGGCCTTAACGATAATCGGTAACTCTGTAAGTTCGTTAGTTCGGTTGATCATACGGATCAAGTCACCGCCGCTCATGTCTAATTTACCTGAGGCAGATTGACGAGTAGCCATCATTGATTCAGCTAGTGTACGAGCAGTTTTTTCGTCTTTAGCGCAAGCAAACTCATCACCAAATTCTGGCAATGTCTTGAATCCGGTAATAACAACAGGAGTAGATGCGGTAGCAGTCTTTAGAACCTGACCGGTGGTTGTTTCTAGGTTGCGAACCTTAGCATAAGTGCCACCTGCAACGACGTAGTCGCCGCTAGCGAGCGTTCCACCCTCAACTAGTGCAATTGCCACTGGGCCACGTCCCCGCTCCATATGAGCCTCGATAATAAGGCCTCGGGCTGGACCAGCGTTTTCGGCTTTTAGCTCAGCTACGTCAGTCACTAATAGCACCATATCAAGCAGTTCTGGTATGCCCTGCTTGGTTTTGGCTGATACTTCCATGACTACTGTGTCACCGCCCCATTCCTCAATTAACACTTCTTGGTCGGCTAGTTGCTGTTTGATTTTATTAGCGTCGGCGCCCGGCTTGTCGATTTTATTAATTGCTACCAACATTGGCACACCCGCTTGGCGAGCGTACCTAATAGCTTCGATGGTTTGAGGCTTAATGCCGTCGTCAGCTGCGACAACGATGATAACTAGGTCTGTAGCGCGAGCTCCGTGCTGGCGAAGTGCAGCAAAGGCCTCGTGACCAGGAGTGTCGAGGAATGTCATCAAACGACCGGTGTCGGTTGCTGGATGTTTTATTTGATAAGCAGTGATGTGCTGCGTAATGCCGCCAGCTTCGCCCTTCGCTACTTCGGCACCACGAATGGCGTCGAGTAACGAAGTTTTACCATGGTCAACGTGACCCATGACAGCCACAACCGGAGGACGTAATGTCCCGGTTAGGCTAGGCTGACGATTATCTCTTGGCGACACAACAACTTCGTTGCTTTTTCGAGTCAACTCAACGTCTGGAATACCTAATTCGGCAACAATAATTACCGCTGTATCGTAATCAATCCGTTCGTTGACTGTCGCTAGAATACCGTTCTTCATTAGCTCAGTGATGAGCTTAGTAACTGGTATATTTAGTTTTTCGGCAAGCGTACCGACAGTGACGTTATCTTCGATTTCGATTATATTCGACATTCGGTACGCTCCTTTCACGAAAAGCTAAACGATTACATTATTTTGGATGTTCTTATTTCTTAGCGGCTTTGGCTTTAGGCTTCTCGGCTTTGACTTCAGCATCTTCTGCTGATTCGTCTTTGGCTTTAGCTTTAGGCTTTGCTTCGCTTTTAGTCTTTAGACTCAAGGCAATCTTGCGAGAGTCAGTATCGACATCAATGATTTTGAATTTCTTAACTTGGTTAAGTTCAAAGATCTTCTCTGGGTCTACACCCTCTTCGTCGCTCATTTCTGAAACGTGAACGAGAGCTTCAACGGCTGGCCCGAGCTGAACAAATGCACCAAACGGAGTGATTCTAGTGACTTTTCCTTCGACGTCGTCGCCGACTTTGAAGGCTTTAGCTTCCTGTAACCATGGGTCTTCCTGCATCTGCTTAAGGCTGAGTGACAAGCGGTCTTTGTCGATAGCGATGATCTTAGCAGTGATGTTTTCACCAACTTTAACGTAATCGCGTGGATTCTCAACTCTTTCCCAAGAGATTTCTGAGATGTGAACTAGACCTTCGATACCATCAACATTGACGAATGCACCGAAGTCGATAACACCAGTAACAACACCTTCAACTTCATCACCAATTTTTAGTTTGGCGAAGCTAGCCTGCATGTCGTCCTTAACAGCTTCTTTTTCTGAGAAAATAAGCTTGTTATCCTTGCGGCTAACATCAAGAATACGAACACGAATTGGCTTGTTGATTAGAGAACCTAGCTTCTGTAGGATCTCGTCTTTGTCAGCACCAGAAACACGAGGATAGTGACCAGCCGCTAGTTGCGACACTGGTAAGAAACCACGGATACCTTCTAGTTCGACCAACATGCCGCCACGGTTGGCGTCATAGGCAACAATTTCGATAATTTCTTGATCATCAAATACACGCTGGAGTTCGTCCCAGCCCTTGTCTTTGACTGCTCGCTTCATGCTAAGCAATGCGTAACCTTCGTCCATTTCTGGATCGACAACGCTGGTAGTGACTTTTTCACCCTCTTCTAATTTCTGACCATAACCGATTTCGCGGCGCATGACCACTCCAACCCCATTAGGGCCAAGGTCCAACCAAACCTCGTGCTTGCGCACCGAAGTAATAGTACCTTCAATAACATCCCCGATTTTTAGTTCGGCGACTTCTGTAGACGCTAGCAACTCGTCCATACTCATTGTGTTTTTAGACATGATATTCATGCCTCCTTATTTCTGCGGCAACCCTTGAGTTGTAACTCCGATCAGATTTAGACTAATTATACACCTTAGCCTCTCTGTAAGCAAGGCTTGCAGCCAAACCCACTATAGAAGCTTGGTGTGCTATTCATCAGGTTTTGCAAGGTCAGACCTTGCAAATGCTTTCGGACTGGCCCGGTCAAGTCACTGGTTACTTTGGTTAGATATGCTAGAATTAAGCTATGTATTTAGCTGTTGATATTGGAGGCACAAAGACGCTTTTGGCGGCATTTTACAGTGACGGCACCATTAAACAGCAAATCAAATTCCCAACTCCTCCAGATTACGACGACTTTTTGTTAGAACTAGAAGCAAACATCAAAGCTCTTGGCGTTGACGACTATAAGTCTGCCTGCGTAGCCTCTCCAGGATTAATCGACCGCGAAGAAGGTATCGGCATCGCATATGGCAATTTGGCATGGCAAAATGTTCCAATCGGTCCAGACCTAGAAAGGCTAGCCGGCTGTCCTGTGGTAGTCGAAAATGACGCCAAACTAGCAGGCCTAAGTGAAGCACAACTTATCAAAAAAGAGTTTAATAACGTACTTTATATAACTATTAGCACCGGAATTGGCACAGGAGTTATCACGAATGGTAAGATTAACCCTAGCTTTCTTGATGCCGAAGGTGGAAAAATATTGCTAGAAAAAGACGGCCACCTAAAATCTTGGGAGAGTTTCGCGTCGGGCAAAGCCATAAAGAAAAAGTATGGCATGAGGGCTAGCGAAATTAATGATCCTAAAATCTGGAAAGCTATTTCACGAGATATCGCCATTGGCTTAGTCGATAATATCGCAATTATACAGCCCGACGTGATAGTTATAGGCGGTGGTGTCGGCGCTCATTTCCAGAAATTTAAAGCGCCGCTACTGGCTGAAATGCGCAAGTACGACACTCCATTAGTGCCAACTCCAGCCATAAGACAAGCAGTTCGTAGCGAAGAAGCTGTAATTTACGGATGTTATCTATTAGCCCGCGAATCTAGTCCGCTGAAATAGTCGAGTACTCATATGGAAAAGTTACTGATAAAACTCAAGGCCAGCTACCCCTTCATAAACTTCAAACCCGGAGCTACCTTTTCGTGGTCGCCAAAAACTAATCATGTCATCTATAAAATATCCCCAAACGACGATGTCGTAGCCCCCTGGTCGCTATTACACGAAGTTGGTCATGCCTTGCTCGAACACAATGACTACAGCTCTGACTTTCAGCTATTAACACTTGAGGTGTCGGCCTGGGAAAAAGCCAAACAGCTTGCCGAATCACTTAATTATACAATCGACCCAGACCACATTCAGGACTGCTTAGATACCTACCGCGATTGGCTTTATCAGCGAAGTACCTGCCCAACCTGCACGAATTGCAGCCTACAGACCAACAGTAGAACCTATGCCTGCTTTAATTGCGGGACAAATTGGAATGTTTCTAGCTCACGAATGTGTCGCCCCTACCGAAAACTGGCAAAAGCAATTTAACATTGAGCATTTGTCATTTTGTCATTGAAGCTACAATGAAAAATGTTAAATGTTAGATTAATGCGCCAATACATCAATGTTAAATAATAAATAAAAACCGCCTCTCGTGACGAGAAGCGGTTTTATCGAGCGGTCAGTTGTTTTTATTAAACTGAAGCTTTAGTACGACGACTAATGCGTCCACCTTTAGCACCAGCAATTCGAGCTAGGTCACGGTTAGCGTAAAAGCCACCAGTGTGACCTTTCTTACCGCCCATAGCACCGATTTTTGCATAAAAATCTGCACCGTACTTAGATTTGTTAGTCTTTGCAGCGGCTGCGCCGCCGTTCTTTGTTCCAGCCATCGTATCTTCTCCTTTTACTGCGCGCTTCCGTGAACGGCACATCTTGGCAGTATGTTTCCGGTCCGTAGGCGAGACGTACCAATAAGTACGTCTCATGCTCCGGTCCTCAACCTCCTACCAAGCTGCACTCGTTCACAAAACCGCTTAACAGTGTTAATTACTTATTCGTAAACGCTCTCTAGAAATAAAAAAGGACACGCCACATAAGTGGCTTGCCCTCTTTTCTTTCTTTCGAATACGCTTATGATATCACTTCGTACTGCTTATGTCAACTATATTTTAAAGTTTATGCTTGTGGCTTTGGTGGAGTAGCTGGATGATTCTCGCCATTAAATGTAATATCATGACCAGCAGCGTTAGCATCCTGAATTGCAGCCTGATGATAAGCGTCTCGATTGCCGCTCAAATGCAATAACGCCTCATCATCAATTTGAGCTACAGCGTCAATGTCGTCAGCTATGATTTCTTTTTCTTCACTTAAGCCTGACTTTACACCTTGGCGCGCTAAACTAGCGAAATACTTAGTTCGGCCATCGCTACCTAGATCCTTTAATGCGCCTGAAACTGCTTTACTTACACGTTTTATGACTTCTCGGTTCTGTTCGGCTTCATGCTGAGCATCAACGGCTAAACCGTGAGATCTATAGATATCTTTTACTTCTGAATCAAAATCGTTTCCATTACTATCTACGACTGGTTTTTCTGCGGATTCTTCGTTCATTTTATTTTTCCTTTGTAATTATATCTACCTCATTAAACCTTAATTCAGCAAGAGCTGATTGTCAATAATATCGCCCGCCTCCAGCGGGCATCCATGGTCTTTAGCGGGGCCTGGTGACGACCCGAGATAGATTCCTGCAAAAAGACAACAAACTACTCCCCGAGGACTGTTTGAGGTCCGATAGGACAAGTTCCGGAGGGCGTGTTGTCCTTTTTGTTAGGAAGCTATATCGAGTTGTCGCCACCGCCCCTCGGTTTTGCGCTACTTTTGCCGAGACAAAAGCGGCATAAGAAAGTCTGTTTACAGAAGTTTAAGCACCAGACTATAATATATACAGATGCGCCCGAATATGAGGAGACAAAATGTCAATCATATACCCTTTAATAAAAATAATAATTAAAATAAATATAACTTTCTAAAAGAAAAGACTTCCGTTAAGGAGGTCTTATTCTATAATTCGGCACCGTGCTATTTTAAGCTCGCGTATGCAAATCACTAACTATGGGTAGTAAGAGATGAAAGATCCGAAATAACCTGTCCTGCCTTAGGGTTGGAGTCTACCAGCACTTTGTATATATCTGGAGTTGTATACTGCATCAAATCGATGGTTGCCATAACAACCCTTAAGGCTGGGCCACGTTCCTCTGGAGTTGAAGCATTAAAACATTCTTCTAAATACTGCGGATTCAATGCAATGATTGCGGTTAATGAAGCGGCAAACTCGGTTGGGTTATCAAAGGAGTGGCCCCCGTTAATCTTATCGCCATTAGCAAGCATTTGTTCTTCTGACTTAGATTCATCAATACATCTTAAATCGTCGCGCGCATCAGCCCGCTCTTCGGCAACTATCTTTATAAGTGGCACTAGTTGTTCGTCGTATTCGTCAAAGCCAAAGTCATTATTATCAACAGCAGGTGGCAAGCCGGGGGTTGCATATTCGGCACCAATTACGTCTAGAAAGTCGCATGGTTTTACCGAATCATCCGAGCTCTCAATTTGATTTACAATTTCAGTAGGAGCGGTTTTATTGATGTTTTGGGCAGTTAAGGTCTGGACTTTTACCGCACGCTCGATATACGGAATTCTATTATCGTTCGACAGGTCACCATCTGTTTTAAAAGTGTTTACTAGTGTTTGAAAATTATCACCAGTCTGAGCTAATGCAGCAAGAGTTTCGTCTTTGTGGGCAGTTAACCAGCTACTGAACTGAGTGTCTCGTACGCTGGTGCAAGCCGCTTCCAGGGCGTTAATTTTTTGTGCGAGTATTGGATCTTTTGGGGTCTTTCCCTGTTCAATATACTGATACCATGGCTGAGCGATGGCGTGGCCGGTTTCATGCAAGGTTACATCCATTATATCTACACCATACTTATAGATACGCCCTTTCTCAGAATGCCCATCTGACAATGTAAAATTGATCGATTTCGGTGGATGAACTCCATCGACACCTTCCGATGTGTAGAAACCATTATCGAACGGGTTTTGTTCAGCAGAATATTGTGTCACCAGCCCTTCCTTAAAAGCTTCCTCAACAACACTATGTGATAATGCTCGGGTGAAGAATTTTTGATACTGCTCGGGCGTATCAATTCGCCAATCAATCTCCTTGCCGGAGTAATCAAAAATACGATGAGCACTGTAAACTTCATTTTTCGGCTGAGGCCACCCAGGCGTAACAATTGCTGGCAAGGGCTCGCTAAGATCGCCAATATCAATAGCTGTCGCTCCAAGCGTAGTGGTCGTTTCTGGTGCCGGCACCGTCGTTGTCGTGTCGTAACGCAGTGTTGTTTCCGGACTATGTGCCTGATCCGGAGAACAAGCAGCAGATGCCAAAAGACTTGCAGCTGTAAATGTATTTAATACTTTTCCCATATCAATTACTATTATAACATATTTGTTTAAAAACAAAAGTACTTTCGGAGCTCCCTGTAGTTGAACGGCATCCTGCCCCAATACATGATGATTTGAAATAGAGGTATTCCCTCTCTTCAAAACTCAGTATTGGAGCCGGACAACCCAGTAGTAAATTCTTGGTGTGCCAAATAGGGATATTCTCCCTCTTTTCACTCCAGGAATTACTACCGGGTAAAGCCGTGCCGCTCCGCCCTTGGCGGAGAGCACAGGAGCGAATTAAAAAAAGAGACCCTTTTAGGGGGTCTCGTTTTTATAATTCGGCACCGTGCTATTTTCCCAGGGCTTGATGGCCCAAGTATTGTAACCGCTGCGAGGCTTAACTGCTGTGTTCGGAATGGGAACAGG